>JACDEN010000077.1 GCA_013816415.1 Planctomycetota bacterium | reverse complement strand
CCGCACGGGCATGCCAGGTCGCCGCCGGCATGGACGTGGCCGATCTCGCCGGCGCTGCCGCTGCGTCCCGCGATCAGCCGCCGGCCTTCGAGTAGCGCGCCGCCGATGCCGCCGTGGCTCGAGGTCACGAACAAGGTGCAGCGGCTGTCGCGCGCCGCGCCGAAGACGGCCTCGCCGAGCGCCTCGAATCCGGCATCGCGGTCGAAGAACACCGGCAGCATCGCCGCCGTGCCGAGCATCTCGCGGATCGGCTGGTCGCGCCACCCCGGAAGATTGACCGAGCGCAGCGATCGTCCGCTGCGATCGACGATGCCCGGGTCGCCGACACCGAGAGCGAGCAGCCGCCCGCTGGCGAAGGTCGATGCGGCGCGCGCAGCCTCGACCGCCTGGGTGAGCTTGCGCGCGAGCGAGGCGACCGTCGGGAAGGGCCCGGAGAATCTGCGGCGCCAGCGCACCACCCCGAGCAGATCGATGAGCACGACATCGACCTTGGCCGCATCATAGGCCAGCGCGATGGCGCCGAGCCCAGAGCATTCGACCTCGAGCAACACGCGGCGCCGGCCGATGCCGCCGCCCGCAGGCACCGCCACCGTCTCGCGGATGATCCCCTGGTCGATCAGATCCGAGCAGACATGGGTGAGCACCGGCAGCTTCAGACCCGTGCGCGCCCCGAGTTCGACGCGCGAGGCCGGACCGTCACGGTAGAGGATCGCCCGCACCAGCTGTCGGTTGTAGCTGCTCTTGGTCATCGGTGCGCCAGCCGCGGGATGGTCGATGACCTCACCGTGGCGGGCGCGCAGCTGCAAGGGGCGCTTGGTCACACCGACCATGGTCTGAGATGGCGGGGTCCGAGTCCAGCGAAGGTGCTGTGTTCCAGCGGCTTCGGCGCCTCTCCAGGCCGCAGCCTGGTTTCCGATAGTTATTTTACAAAACATAATTAACGTCCAACTATGCGCTCGACGATCAGCATTGCGAGCACATCCTACCAGCCGCTCCCGATCCCAGCTTCAGCTTCAGCTTCAGCGACGTACCAATTCGGCGCAAAATTCCCGCACCACGGCCCCCGAACCGAGCGATGATCCGGAGCACCACATGCAGCCCCTCATGACCGATGCCGTCTTCCATCCCACCGATCCCATCACGGACGTCCCCTGCCTGCTCGCCACCGCGCGCGGGCGCATCGACGCCGCCACCAGGGCGCTGCCGGCATTGGGCGCCGACGCGGTTCGCGTGCGCACCGAGGTGACGATGGTCAGTCCGGGCACGGAACTGCACTGGATCGACGAGACGCATACCCGGCCGACGACGTATCCGATGTCCACCGGCTACATCGCCGTGGGGAGCATCATCGGCGTCGGTGCGCGGGTGACGGATCGCACGATCGGCCAGCGCGTGCTGCTGCTGCAGGGTCATGCCGCCTGCCATGACGAGGCGGCCTGCGCCGCGAAGCCGGTTCCCGATGGCGTCGCGGCGGTCGACGCGGCGTCCGCCATCCTGCTCGGCATCTCCATTCGCGGCATCCGCGCCGGGCAGGTGCGCCTCGGCGAATCGGTCGCGGTGTTCGGCCTCGGGCCGATCGGGCTGTTCGCGGCGCACCTCGCCAAGATCTCGGGGGCCCATCCCGTGATCGGCGTCGATCCCGTGGCGAAGCGCCGCGCGGTCGCTCGCGAACTCGGCGTCGACATCGTCATCGACCCGGCCACCGAGGACGTCGCGGCGACCGTCGCCCGCGTCACCGGCGGAGAACGCGCGCGCATCGTCATCGAGGCCACCGGGACCGCGCAGGTGATCGCGTCCCTGCCTGAGATGACGGCGGCGTTCGGTCGCGTCGTCGTCCTCGGCGGCGTCCACGGCGCGGTGCCGCTGGACCTGTATACCCGCTTCCAGAAGTCGAACCTGACGCTGGTCGGCTGTGGAAGCACCGGTCCCGCCGATTTCCCATTCACCGAGGAGCGGAACCAGGCCGCGCTGCTGAAGATGATCGCGAGCGGCATGGTGCGGCCGCGTCCGGCCCTCACCCATCTGGTCCCATGGCGCGAAGCCCCGGCGATGTACCGGCTGTTGCGCGAGCGGAAGGAGGAGGCGATCGTGGTCGCCTTCGACTGGACCGCGATCAACGCCTGAGCGCCCAGAGTGCGAAGGAGCGACATGGCCGCCATCGGCATCATCGGCACCGGCAACATCAGCGGTACGCATGCGCGCGCGGCGCGCGCGGCAGGCCTCGAGGTCGCCGCCGTGTATGGGCGCGACCCGTCGCGCACCGCGGCATTCACGGCGATGCACGGAGGCTCGGGCTACTCTGATCTCGACGCGTTCCTCCGGCACCCCGGGCTGCAGTTCGTGGCCATCGGAACGCCGTCGGCCCTGCACGCCGAGCACGGCATCGCGGCGGCGCGGCGCGGCCTGCACGTGCTGGTCGAGAAGCCCATCGACGTCTCGGCGAACCGGGCCGACGCCCTCATCGCCGCCTGCGCCGAGGCGGAGGTGAGGCTCGGCGTCTTCTTCCAGGAACGCTTCGCGCCCGGGATCCTCGCGCTGAGGGACATCATCGGCCGCGGCGTGCTCGGGCGGCCGATCCTGGTCTCGGCGCGCGTGCGTTGGTGCCGGCCGCCGTCGTATTACGCATCCTCGACCTGGCGCGGCACCGCGGAGCTCGATGGCGGCGGCGTGGTGGTCAATCAGGGCATCCACACCCTCGACACGCTGCTCCATCTGCTGGGCCCGGTGGCCAGCGTCCACGCGCGTTCAGCGACCGCGCTGCACGCGATCGCCACCGAGGATACCGTGGTCGCCACGCTGGAGTTCGCCACCGGGGCGCTCGGCACCTTCGAGTGCACGACCAGCGCGCATCCCGGCTATCCGCGGCGGATCGAGATCACCGGGACGGAGGGCACCGCGATCATCGATGGCACCGCCCTGATCGCGCTCGACCTGCGCTCGCCGACCGATGCGCGGCCGGATCTGCCGGCGGGCGGCGATTCCCGGGCCGGCACCGCCGCCGTCGATGCGGATGGACACCGCCTGGTGTTCGAGGACTTCCTCGCGGCGATCGCATCCGGCCGTCCGCCGCGCTGCGATGGGTCCGAAGGTCGGCGCAGCATCGCGCTGGTCGAGGCCCTGTACGAGTCGGCGCGATCCGGGATCCCGGCGGCACCCGACGATGCGCCGCCGCTGCGGACGCGCGCAGCAAATTCCTGACGTCTTCGCGTGGGTGCATCATCGCGGAGCGAGCGATTCCACTTCGCCTGACGATGGGCCCTGCTATCACGGCTGCCCTCACCAGAAGCACTCCGAGCCGCTGGGCGGTCTCGTAAGCGCGCCCACTCATTGGAGCCATCATGTCGCGATTCCTGATCACCGTGCTGCTGGCCTGTTCGTCCGTCTTCGCCGCCGCCGCCGCCGACATCCCGCAGGATCCCGCCGCCGTCATGCGCGAATCCACCCGGCTGGTCGCGATGATGCAGGGCCAGGGAATGGACGCGGCCATCGACGCCATCATCGACCTGCCGAATTTCATCACCATGGATCGCGAGAGCGACAAGAGCGTGCTGATCAGCAATTTCGGCGATGGTTCGCCGGTGGCGACATGTTTCGGCGGGCTGTCTAAGAGGGCCGCCGAGCACGTTGGAACGCTGACCTCGGGCGACGGGTACATCAAGCAGGTGTTCTTCCTGAACTACACCTTCGGCAAGATCCCGGTGGTGCTGATCTGGACGAGGGGCGATCGCGGATACTACCTCGTCGGGATCAAGATGTCGGGGATGGCCGAGGGAGAGCTGAATGCGCTGCTGACCCCGACCGTGGAGCCGAAGATGGACGAGAAGAAATGAGCAGGGCGCAGCGCCGGTGACCGACCGCCCGATCGCAGCGAGGATCCACGATGCGCTCGACCGCCTCGCTCCGCATCTGGAGGCGCTCAAGCGGCATTTCGTCGAGGAGAACCGTAAATTCTCCGCGCTGATGGCGGTCGACCACGACCAGCTCGGGCGGATCCTGAAGGCGCACCTGATCGTCGAATCGTATCTGCAGAGGTATCTCGAGCATGAGCTTGCGGTTCCCGGACTCGACGCGATCCGGCTGTCGTTCTTCCAGAAGGCGATGCTGATTGCTGACGGGTCCGCCGCCGGGTTCATCAAGCCAAGCCTGGTCGACCTGAATTCCATCCGCAATGCGTATGCGCATCGCGTCGACGCGAGCATCACGCTCGGCGATATGCCGAACATCATCCCGATCCTCCGCGCCGCGCGCAGCGAGGATGGATGCGTGACGGTGGTGGATCACATCGAGGCGTTCACAGCGGTGGCGTGCGCGTTTTTGTCGATCGCGCCGGAAGGGATCAGATCGGTGTTCGACCAGGCGTTCGCGGGGCTTGATCTTGGAGCGGGGGAGTAGCTTTTGGCTTAGGCTTCAGCTTCAGCTTTGGCTTTAGCTTTGGCTTTAGCTTTTCATCAGGGCGCGCGACCTCACGGCGCGGAAGATGTCGTCGTCGGTGCAGGAACTTGGCGCGCGGCAATGGGATACCCAATTGCTTAAAAGCTGAAGCTGAAGCTAAAGCCAAAGCCAAAGGCACCGTTCATGCGTCTGAATGAAATATATTGCGTAAGATCGCACCTGGAGCTCTCAACGCTTTCTTTTCTGCCAAGTAGCCTGCGAAAGTCTTGCGAATTGGCGGAATCGGAGTCATGCTCCTGCATGGCTCCAGATGCAGAATTCGGCGATTTCCTCTCCTCATTGGTGCGGCGCCGCGGTCTCACCATGGGTGCGTTCGCGGCCCAGGTCGGACTCAGCGCCTCGACCCTCAGCCGCGTGCGTACTGGCCGCCAGCTGCCCGAGGAAGGGCAGATCGAGCGCTGGTGCGAGGCGCTCGGGCTCGACGGCGACGAGCGCGCCGACTTTCTCGACCGCGCGGTCATCGCCTGCATGCCCCGGTCGATGCGCGAGCGGCTCACCAACGCCGAGGCGCGCGCCACCGCCGCCCACGACCGGCGCACGCGGCTCGAGAGCGATTTCGGTCGCTACCGCGGCGCCACCGGATTCCACGACGGCTGGTGGCTGACCTACTCACGGTCGTTCTTCAACGACGGCGCGATCCAGCGCAGCCTGCTGCGCATCGCCGGCGACCAGGCCGCGCTCGAGGTGCGCGACGCCGGCATGCTGCATTACAGTTATCACGGCGGCTGCGAGATCCTCGGCGAGAAGCTCTTCATCCGCGTCAGCGAGGACCGCGGCGGCATGGAATGGGTGCAGATCACGCTGAATTCGCTGTTCGATTGGAGCCGGCCGACGTTCCTCTACGGACTGGTGTGCGGCATTTCAGGCAAGGGCGTGCATCATCCCGCGAGCTGGCCGGTGGCGGCGCGGGTCGTGCTGCTGCACGTCGGGACGCTCGGGGATACGCCGGAGGGCTCGCCGGCGCATGCACGGCTGTCGGCGATGTCGGGGACGTTCAAGGTCGATCACCTGCGCGGGGTATGGCCATCGTTCCTCGGGGATGACGATCATCTGAGGGTGGCGCTGCATCTCGAGGAAGGGAACCTGGATGAGGCGGTGCTGCGGATGACGGACAATCAGCTGGGCAGCGATCATGTGCTGCGGGCGGTGCTCAGTCCGGGGTGATAGGACCGCTGGGGGATGGCGGGACGGGAATGGGACGCGGTGGGGTGCGACGCCGAAGCTAAAGCTAAAGCTAAAGCTAAAGCTAAAGCTAAACCTAAAGCCAAAGCTGAAGCCGAAGCGGCTTTCATCGGTCAGCGGAAAGCCGACAGTCGGCGGACGCGAGGTCAGCATGTCCGACGAATTCTTCGCATCCAACCGGCAGAACATGCAGGCGGTGGCGATGGCGCTCGACGCGCTGTCGGACATGGCGCCCGAATTTCGCGGGCGGGAGGAGCACAGCGAGACGTGGTTCTATGACATGGCGTGCGAGACGGTGGCTGGCAACTACCGGCTGCTGTACCTGATCGATGGGCTTTCGGGGGCGGCGACCGTGTGGCAGTCGCGGGTCGGAACGCGGCTGCTGGTCCAGGAGACGATCGCGGTGATCGAACAGATGGGAGGGATCCTCACGCGGACGTTCGAGAACCAGGTGATCGCGATCACCAATAATCCGAGGCTGCTCGAGCCGCTGCAGGAGTCGGCGAAGGAGTTCGCCACCTTCCGCCGCATCAATGACAAGGAGATCCGGGGGTTCCAGAAATCGCTGAACCTGATCGAGACCAGCAAGAAGCGCGAGCGGATCGTGTTCGATCAGGATCTGGATACCGGGGCGGTGATGAAATTGGCGTTGGCGACGGTGATCTGGGTATCGGGGTTTGGGAAGGGGGTGACGTTGGTGATCAGTGCGTTGCGGGGGAAAGGGGAGGGATGAGCTTGGGCTTTGGCTTTGGTTTTGGCTTTTCGGCAGGTCGCGGGGGCGACGGCGCGGAGGATGCTGTTGTCGGGGCAAGGGTTCGGCGCGCGGTGACGCGATAACCAGTGACCGGAAGCTTAAGCTTAAGCCGAAGCTGAAGCTGAAGCTCAAGCGACAGCGTCGCGTGATTTTCGTCGCCTTCTGATTTTTCCGATCGTGCTCGCAGTGAAGCCCAGCTTTAGCTTTAGCTTTGGCTTTAGCTTTAGCTTTTCATCAGGGCGCGGGCGCAACGGCGCGGAGGATACCGTTGTCAGGGCAAGAGTTCGACGCTCGGCAACGCGATAACCAGTGACTGGAAGCTGAAGCTGAAGCTGAAGCTCAAGCTCAAGCGACAGCAACAGCTGCGCGTGATTTTCGCCGCCCTCCAATTCTACCGATCGTGCTCGCAGTAAACCCCGATGCCCCCTCGCGGGGGCTCGCTGGCGCTCGGGGTTGACTGCTGCGCGCGATCGGTGGGTGGGGGGTGGGCGAAGGAAAACCACATGGCCGATCTCAGGAAACTTCTCGTGTACCAGCGCGCGCGGACGGTGTGCGCTGCGGCGTATCGCTTCGCGAAGGATGTGCCGGATGCTGAATTGCGCGATCAGATGAGGCGGGCGGCGACGTCAGCGGTTTTGAATATCGCCGAGGGCAGGGGACGCGGGAGCGATGCTGATTTCGCGCGGTTCCTCGTCATCGCGAGGGGATCGGCGAGCGAACTGGTCGCGCAGGTCGATCTGGCGGCGACTTTCGGGATGATCAATGAGGACAGCGCCGATGCGATCGTTGCGGAACTCGGGGATGTGATCGGGATGCTCAGCGCGCTGATTGCGCGATTGAGGAAGACCTAGTCTCGGCTTCGGCTTCGGCTCATGACTTCAAGCAGGTCGCGAGCACGACGGCGCGGAGAGCGGCAAGGTCGGGGCAAGAGGGTGACGCGCGGCGACGTCATACCTACTGCTCAAAAGCTGAAGCTGAAGCCAAAGCAAAGCCAAGCCAAGCCAAGGAAAGCAGAGCAAGCAGGCAAAGCCCGACGGACTCGTCATTCCCATTGCTCGCGTGCGCGAAGCGCTGACCGTTGGGCATGTTCGAGAGCGAACGCTGGAGCGATCCGGAGCGGACCTGTGCGGCGCTGGGGCTGGCAGCGCCCGATGAGGGGATCCGCCGCGCGTGGCCGGCGTCGCAGGCGACGTATCCCGCGGATCCTGCTGGGATCGGCTTCCTGGCGCCGGGGTATGTCGAGGATATCGGCGCACGCATCGCGCTGCCGGCGGAGCTGCTGGCAGCGGCGGTCGCGGCGCTGGCGGAATACGATCGGCATCCGGCGCTGCGGCGACTGGCGTGGCATCAGCATCACCGGCTCGCGTCGACGCCGTTGATGCGGCGGGTCGACGGGGGGTGGCCGGTGATGCCCCAGAGCCTCGGGCCGGCGGGTGCGTTCGTGCATATGCATGTGCTGCTGTCGCGCGTGCCGGCGCTGCTCGCGTGGCACCGCGAGCGGGGCGTGCCGGCGGAGATCTCGCAGGCGACCTTCACCGACTTCCGGGTGTGGAGCGATCACTACCGGGCGAAGCATGGCGTGCCGGGGTTCGCCAATGCCGGTTGGCTGACCAATGGTCTGACCGCGCGGTTGTACCGCCTCGGCCGGCTGCAGTTCGAGCACACCGCCTTCTGGTATCAGCTGCAGGCGTACCGCCATCGCCGCGATCGGCGCGTCGTCGTCCTCGCCGCCGACGGCCAGCGCTTCCGCGGCGATGGCCAGCATGACGGCGCCAATGGGATATCGGATCCCGAACACGGATTCACCAGCCGCTTCACCGCCGATGAACGGACCATCGTCGGCCATCCGATCTCGCCGCGCGGCGCGGTCGCCCGCGAAGCGGTGACCCTGGCTGCGACCGATTGGCGCCTGGTGCTCCAGCCGGGAACACCGGTTTTGAACATGCATATCCCGGCGGACGGGCCCATGGATTACGCGCAGTGCGGAGCAGCGCTCGCCCAGGCCGGAGCATTCTTCGATCGGCTGCATCCCGAGTGGTCGGGCGCGACGGCGCTGGTCTGCTCCTCGTGGCTGATGGATCCGCAGTTCGAGGGCCGGCTCGATCCGTCAGCGAACATCGTGCGCTTCCTCGCGGAATTCCACCTGCTACCGAATGCGCAGGCCAGCGACTCGCAGACCTTCGAGCGGGTGTTCGGCGGGCCGATCGCGGATCTCGACCGCGCTCCGGCGGAATCGTCGCTGCAGCGCGCCATCGTAGCGCATGCGCGCGCCGGCGGCCGCTGGCGCGATGCCGGAGGATTCATCCTGCGCGACGACCTGGACTGGGGCGCGCAGGTGTACCGGCGGCAGCCACCGCCCAGCGGTGGATGACCCACGGGTGAGCGGACCGCCGCCGGCGTGCCGGCGAACCAACGCTGGTCCAAGGACTTGGATCACATCAGCGAACGCTCGTGCCCACAACAGTGTGAATGGCCGGCAAGGTCCGAGCATTTCCTCGATGCGTAGCAGCTCCCCGCCCGTTACGATCGTGTCATGGATCCGCGGTGCATCACGTGTTTGGAATCGTGCGCAGGCGGCGCTCGCGCTCTGGCCGCCGCTGCGCTGATCGCACTGTGCCTCGTCGGCTGCGGCGGCCCGCGCGATGCCGCCGGATCGTCCTGCTGTCCCACGGCCGCCGCCTCGGTGATCCCTCAGG
>JACDEN010000549.1 GCA_013816415.1 Planctomycetota bacterium | reverse complement strand
CAGTAGCGGTCCGCTGGCGGCGTTGGCAGGGATTCCGGAGACCAAGGTATCGCCAGCCGGCAGGGTTCCGGAGCGCACCACCACCGCGCCCTTGGGCGTCATGGTGACGCCGGTGACCGGCAGCTCGACCGCGCTGGCGGCTGCGAGCGGAATGGAGACGAGGAGAATGAGACGCATGAGGTGCGAACGGCCGGAGGGGACCATGGTTCAAGATCTCTCGGAGAGGAGCGGTGCGGTGCGTGCACCAGAGGATGATTCCCGCTCCCACCGGTCACGAGCAATCCGCCTTCCGACCGGCTTGGCTATCAGCTATCAGCTATGCGCCATCCCACCTGCGGTGCGCGCCCCCGCCATCCCGCCATCCGCCACCCCGCCATCCCCACCTGCGGTGCGCGCCCCCGCCATCCCGCTGTCTCCCTGCTCCGCTCTGCTCCTCTCCGTCATCCAAATGTTTCGTTTGGATAGGATCATGGGCTGGCAGTGTATCTCCACCTCCCTTTCGTCACGATCACGCGTCCGCGTCCGTTCTGGTGGAACATGGCCGTATTCCGATCGCATCCGCATTCCTTGGTCGCCGTGTGCGCGGCCGTGCTGTCGTGCATGGCCGCCTGCGCCTGGAGCGCCGACGCCGTCGATCCCGCGCGCGCCGCGCCCGGCGCAGTCGTCCTCTACAACCGCGACGTGCGGCCGATCCTCGCCGAGAACTGCTTCGCCTGCCACGGACCCGATGCCAACAAGCGCAAGGCCGGGCTCGGCCTGCACCGCCGCGAGTCCGCGATCAGCGAGTTGAAGTCCGGTAGGGTGGCGGTCATTCCCGGGCAACCCGACGCCAGCGAGCTGATCAAGCGCGTGCTCACCTCCGACGAGGACGACCGCATGCCGCCGGCGGCGACCGGCAAGAAGCTGACGCCGGCGCAGGTCACCATGCTGCGCGAATGGATCGCCCAGGACGCGCAGTGGCAGCCGCACTGGTCGTACCTCGAGCCCGATGCCGCCGCCACCAAGGCCTCGATCAGCGATGACCGCTGGTCGCGTACACCGATCGATCGCTTCATCTTCGACCGCCTGCAGCACGAAGGCCTGCAGCCGTCGCCCGAGGCCGATCCGATCACGCTGATCCGCCGCCTCGGCTTCGATCTGATCGGCCTGCCGCCGTCGATCGCCGAGGTCGACGCCTTCGCCGCCGACCACAGCGCCGACGCGTACGAGCAGCTCATCGACCGGCTGCTCGCCTCGCCACATTTCGGCGAGCGCATGGCGGTGTATTGGCTCGATCTCGTCCGCTACGCCGACACCACCGGCTTCCACAGCGACAACACGCGCAACGTCACGCCCTACCGCGACTACGTGATCACCGCGTTCAACGACGACCTGCCCTTCGACCGCTTCACCATCGAGCAGCTCGCTGGGGATCTGCTGCCCGACGCGACGCTCAGTCAGCGCATCGCTTCGGGCTACAATCGCCTGAACATGACCACCGAGGAGGGCGGCGCTCAGCCGAAGGAGTACGAGAACAAGCACGCCGCCGACCGCGTGCGCAACGTCTCGACGGTGTGGATGGGCGCGACCATGGGCTGCTGCGAATGCCACGACCACAAATTCGATCCGTACTCGACCAAGGACTTCTACCGCATGGAGGCGTTCTTCGCCGACATCCAGGAGGCGCCGATCGGCGCGCGCGAACCGGGCATGCCGGTGCCGACCGCCGCGCAGCAGGCCGAGCTGGCGCGACTCGACGCCGAGATATCGCCGCTGCGGACGCAGCTCGCGACCACGACCACCGCGTTGGCCGCCGCCCAGGCCGAGTGGGAGAATCAGTTCGCGATCTATCACCCATCGCAGCTCGGACCGTGGAGTTCGATCGGCCCCTTCAAGGCGGCGGCGCCGCACGACGCGTATATCACCGACTATCCGCCTGAGCACGCGATCGATCTCAGCGCCACCAATTCAGGGGGTACCGCCGAGGGGGCGCCGAGCGTGGCGTGGGTCGCGCATCCCGAGTGGAAGGACGGCGAGATCCACACGCTGACCGGCGACAACTCCGCGACCTATGTCTATCGCACCATCGAAGCCACCGCCGAGGATGCGCTGCAGCTGTCGCTCGGCAGCGACGACACCATCACCGTGTGGGTGAATGGGCAGCAGGTCTTGGCGAAGGAGGTCTACCGCGGCGTCGCCCCCGATCAGGACAAGCTCTCGATCGCGCTCAAACCGGGGACCAACGCCCTGCTGATGAAGATCGTCAATGGCGGCGGCGGCTACGGATTCTATTTCCAGGTCGTCGGCCGCCTGGCGCCCGACGACGTCACTGCCATCGAGAAGCTGCCGGCGGCTGAGCGCAGCGAGGCGCAGCTCGCGCAGGTGGCGACGTTCTACCGCACGATCGCGCCGCTGTTGGAGCCGGTACGCGCGCAGCTCGCCGGCCTCGAGGCGCGCACAGCCGCGATCGACGCCATGGTCACGCGCGTGCTGGTGTCCACCGCCGGTCCGCCGCGCGTGGTGAAGATCCGCGCGCGCGGCAACTGGCAGGACGAATCCGGCGAGGTGGTCGAACCGGGCGTGCCGCATTTCCTCGCGCAGCTCGACGCCAAGGGGCGCGCGACCCGGCTCGACCTCGCGCGCTGGCTGGCGGCGCACGACAACCCGCTGACCGCGCGCGTGTTCATGAACCGGCTGTGGCGGATGTATTTCGGCGTCGGGCTGTCGAAGTCGCTCGACGATCTCGGGGCCCAGGGCGAGTGGCCGGTCCATCCCGAGCTGCTCGACTGGCTGGCGATCGATTTCCGCGACCATGGATGGGACGTCAAGCGCGCGATCAAGCAGCTGGTGATGTCGTCGGCCTATCGGCAGACCTCGCACGCCGGAGCCCTGCGCGAACGCGATCCCGACAACCGGCTGATCGCGCGCCAGTCGAGCTTCCGCCTCGACGCCGAATTCGTGCGCGACGACGTGCTGGCGATCAGCGGCCTGCTGGTGCCGACCATCGGCGGACCGAGCGTGCGGCCCTACCAGCCCGCCGGCTACCTCATGCATCTGAATTTTCCCGCTCGCGACTGGAAGGACGAGTCCGACGGCAACGAGTACCGCCGCGGCCTCTACACCTTCTGGCAG
>JACDEN010000548.1 GCA_013816415.1 Planctomycetota bacterium | reverse complement strand
CCCCCGAAGTCCTGCTGATGGACGAGCCCACCAACCACCTCGACCTCGAGGGCGTGCTGTGGCTCGAGCGGGTGTTGGTCGGCGCGTCATTCTCGTGCGTGGTCGCCAGCCACGACCGCTGGTTCCTCGAGCGCATCGCGACCCGCGTGGTCGAGATCAGTCCGCGCCACCCCGGCGGCAGCTTCAACGCGCCCGGTGGCTACGTCGAGTTCCTGCGCCTGCGCGACGAGCACTTCGCCGGCCAGGAAAGCCGGCAGGAGACGCTCGCCAACAAGGTGCGGCGCGAGAACGAATGGCTGCGCAAGCAGCCGAAGGCGCGCACGGTGAAATCCCAGTCGCGCATCGACGAGGCCGGGCGCCTCGCCGGCGAGCTCGCCGACGTGTCCTATCGCAACAGCCGCAACAAGACCGTCGACATCGATTTCGACGCGAGCGGACGGCGCACCAACGATCTGGTCGTCGCTACGGGAATCGCCAAGACGCTCGGCGGCAGGAAGCTGTTCTCGGGTCTCGATCTCGAGCTCGGCCCCGGCACGCGGCTCGGGCTCCTCGGCCGCAACGGCAGCGGCAAGTCGACGCTCTTGCGCATCATCGCCGGCGAGCTGCAGCCGGATGCCGGCGCGATCAAGCGCGCGGTGGAATTGCGCGTGGTGGTCTTCCACCAGGACCGCTCGCGCCTCGATCCCAAGAAGACGCTGCGCCAATCGCTGTGCCCGAACGGCGACACCGTGTCCTACCGCGGCCGCCCGATCCACCTGATGGCGTGGGCCAAGCGCTTCCTGTTCAAGCCCGAACAGCTCGATCTGCTGGTCGGCACGCTTTCGGGCGGCGAGCAAGCGCGCATCCTGATCAGCCTGCTGATGCTGCAGTCGGCGGACCTCCTGCTGCTCGACGAGCCGACCAACGACCTCGACATCCCGACTCTCGAAGTGCTCGAGGAGAGCCTGCTCGATTTTCCGGGCGCGGTGGTGCTGGTCACCCACGACCGCTTCATGCTCGACCGCGTGTCGACCGAGCTGCTCGCGCTCGACGGCGCCGGCGGCGCCACATCGTACGCCGATTACGCGCAATGGCAGGCGACGGTCGAGCGCGCGGTGCTGCCGCCGGTTCCGGCGCGCGGCGGCGAACGCGGGTCGGAGCGCAAACCGGCGGCGCGGCTGTCGGGCCTGAGCGGCAAGGAACGGCGCGAGCTCGAGAAGATGGAGACCGCGATCGCCAGCTCCGAAGCCGCCGCGGAAACCCTGCAGTCGCAGATCGATTCCGGGACGTTCAAGGATCCTGAGCTTTTGAATGACGCCTGCACCCGCCTCGCCGCTGCGCACACCGACGTCGAGAAGCTGTATGCGCGCTGGGCCGACCTGGAAGCCAAAGCCAAGGTCTGAGCGCCGTACCTGATTTGACTCCGGACTCCGGACTCCGCCCTCCCCTAGCGATCCCTCATCCTCGGGTCCACCGCATCGCGCAGCCCATCGCCCAGGACATTGAGCGCGAGCAGCGTGAGCGCCATGGCGCTCGCGGGATAGATCAACAGCCAGGTGCGATCACGGGTGAGGTTGGCGTGCCCTTGCTCGATCAGCGCGCCCCACGAATCGACGCCGTTCTGCTGTACGCCCAGGCCGATGAAGGCCAGGAAGCTCTCCTCCATGATCACCATCGGGATGGTGAGCGTGCCATAGACGATCACCGGGCCGATGCAGTTGGGGATGAGGTGGCGGGTGAGGATGCGCCAGTGGCCGACCCCGGATGAGCGCGCGGCGAGGATGAATTCGCACTGCGTCAGCGACAGCACCTGGCCGCGCACGATGCGCGCCATGGTCAGCCACTGCACCGCGCCGAGCGCGACGAACAGCACCAGCATGTTCCGCCCGCAGTAGACCAGGAGCAGGATGACCAGGAACATGAACGGGATGGCGTACAGCACGTCGATGGTCGCCATCATCACGCGGTCGGTGCGACGTCCGGCATAGCCCGAGACCGCGCCGTAAAGCACTCCGATCAGCAGCGACACCAGCGTCGCCACCGCGCCGACCATCAGCGAGATGCGGCCGCCGAAGAGGATGCGGCTGAGCAGGTCGCGGCCCTGGACGTCGGTGCCCAGCGGATGGCGCACGGTGAGTTCGCGTCCGTCGCCGGAGATGCGTTCGATGTCCTCGCCGTGGATCGAGGCCTTGTCGAGCGTCGTCCCGTCGCGCGTGAGAGTGCGCACGTTTCCGCCGTCGACGGTGGCCTCATAGGTGACCCGGCTGGCGATGCCCGCGGAGCGCAGCTGGACGACCTGCTCGCCGGCGGCGAACAGGCCCGGCGGCGGCGCCTCGCCTGAGACCACGATCATGCCGGAGCGTTGGGCGCCGAGGCTGCCGTCGACGTTCACGACCGACGCCGGCGCCTGCGTCAGGTCGAGGCGCTCGACGCGGTCGGCGCCGCTGGTGATCTGGACGACGCCGTGCCTGAGCACCATGCGGTAGGTCTTCGGATCGTCGGTCGACTCCGACGCTTGGATGGTCAGTTGAGCGGTGCCATCGCGCAGACGGCAGCACTCGACGCGGCTGCCAACCACCAGCTCGTTCACCTCGCGACAGTCGGGGTGGGTGAAGCCCGGCCGTTTGGCGCTCAGCCAGTGCCGGGGCAGCGTCGGATCGCACGGCGCGAGCAGCGGCGCCGCGATGCAGGCCAGGCTGATGAGGATGGCGAAGACCAGGCCGGCCATCGCCAGGCGGTTGCGCAGCAGGCGCAGCAGCGTTTCCCGACCCGGGGACATGCTCGCGCCGGAATCGCTCATTCGTAGCGGACCCTGGGGTCGATGACTCCGAGCAGCAGATCGGAGATGAGGTTGCAGATGATGACGATGACGCCGTAGATCAGCACCGTCGCCATCACCAGCTCATAGTCGCGGTTGGTCGCGCTGTCGACGAATTCACGGCCGAGTCCGGGGATCTGGAAGATCTTCTCGATCACCAGCGAGCCGGTGAGCAGCGCGGCGACCGCCGGACCGAGGAATCCGATCACCGGGATCATCGCGCTCGGCAGCGCGTGCTTCAGAACGACCGCGGTGGAGCTCGTGCCCTTGGCGCGCGCTGTGCGGATGAAATCCGCGTTGATGACGTCGAGCATGCC
>JACDEN010000547.1 GCA_013816415.1 Planctomycetota bacterium | reverse complement strand
TCAGGTCGAGCGCCACCGAGGCTATGTTCGATTCGATGTTGGAAAGCGCGTAGCGCAGGAACGGCCAGTCTCCCGCGCGCTTGGCCAGCAGCGCGAAGCCGGCGGGATCCTGGTCGTGGATCTCCTGCAGGCCGCTGCCGATGCCGTACCACCCGGGCAGGTAGTGGCGCGACTGGTTCCAGCTGAAGACCCAGGGGATCGCCCGCAGGTCCGACAGCGTCCGCCGTCCGCTGCGCCGCGCCGGACGCGAGCCGATCGAGGCCTGCTCGAGCACGTCGATCGGCGTGGCCTCGCTGAAATAGGTCAGGAACCCGTCGGCGGCGAGTAGCCCTTCGTAGGCGATGCGGCTGGCTTTCGCGAAGCGGTCGAGCACCGGATGGACGTCGGCGAACGACGGCGGGGTCAACCGGTGCTTGAGCGTGGTGGTGGCAGCGCCGGCGACCAGCAGCTCGAGATTGTAGGTGGCGGTGATCAGGTTCGCGTACTTCTGCGCGATGGTCTCGCCCTGCTCGGTGACGCGCAGGTCGCCGCGCAGCGAACCGTGCGGCAGCGCTTCGAGGAAGCGGTGGGTGGGGCCGGCGCCGCGGCTGACCGTGCCGCCGCGTCCATGGAAGAAGCGCAGATCGACGCCCAGCTCGTCAGCGGTCTTCGCCAGCATCTCCTGAGCCTGGTGCAGATGCCATTGGCTGGCGAAGATGCCGCCGTCCTTGCACGAATCCGAATAGCCCAGCATCACCTGCTGCACCGGGCGCGCCGCGGCGCCGCCGCCACGATTCAGCTCGCGCTGCAGCGCCAGGCTGCGTCTGGTCACCGGATGCGCGAGGAACGCGCGCAGGATCTCGTGGCTGCCTTCGAGGTCGGCGATGGTTTCGAACAGCGGCACCACCTGCAGGTCGCACGCCAGTCCCGGTCCGACCGCGGCGTCATCGACCCAGCGCACCAGCCCCGCTTCGCGCGCGAGCACGTAGACCGCGAGCAGATCCGACAGGCTGCGCGTCATGCTCACGATCAGAGAGCCGATACCGTCCTGGCCATGCGCGCTGCGGTGGCGCGCCAGCACCTGGTAGCATTCGAGCACCATCGCCGCTTCCGTTCCGAGCCTGCCGATCACCGCGACGTCGGCGTGCGCAAGCGGCCGCGGCCCGCGCAGCTCGGAGTCGAGCATCGCCAGGCGCTCCTTCTCGCTCCACGTCGGAAATCCGCCGCCGTCGATCCCGGCAGCCCGCAGCAGCTGCGCGAGCGCCTGTTCGTGCACCGCGCTGTTCTGCCGGATGTCCAGGACCGCGAGATGGAAGCCGAGGAGCTCGACCGCGCGCTCGACCGGCTCGATCTCGGCGACGACCACGCGGGCCGCGTTGACCGAGAGCAGCGATTCGCGCAGCACCGCAAGGTCGGCGAGCAGCTCGGATGGCCGGGTATAGTGCGGCGCCGACGCCGTGCCGGCTCCTGGTTCGGGCAGGCGCGCGGACATCAGGTTCACGAACTGGCGCCAGGGTTCGGCCGGATTGCGCGCGAGCGCTTTGGCACCGACCGCTCCGAGCGCGGAGCCCATGGCGTCGATCGCCTGCGCCAGCGCCGCCGGCGGTGGCTGCAGACGCTCCGACAGGCTGAGCTTCTCGGCGAGACGATGCAGGCGGTGGGCGTGCGCGTGGATCGCGGCCCTGCGCAGTTCGTGCAGCGTGTCGGCGGTGACCTGCGCCGTGACCAGCGGATGGCCATCGCGGTCGCCGCCCACCCAGGTCCCGAAGGAGACGCGCGGCAGCGCACCCGGCTTTTCGAGCAGCGCGGGCGGAAAGCCGAGTTCGCGCCAGGCATGACGCAGGCGATGGTCGATTCGCGGCAGGACCTCGGGGAAGATCTCGCTCAGGTAATGCATCGCGCCGCGCCGCTCGGAGGCGACGTCGGGCTTGGTCAGACGGATCTCTCCGGTGCGCCACAGGCGTTCGAGCGCGACGGTGAATTCGGAGCGGATCGCCTCCTGCTCGGCCGGCGTCCACATCTGGTTCTCGCGCCGCACCAGCAGCAGATACAGTTCGCGGTGCTGCTCGAGCACCGTCGAACGCTTGGATTCGGTGGGATGCGCGGTGAGCACCGGCTCGACGCGCACCCGCGGCAGCACGGCCGCGATGTCCTCGGCCTTGAAGCCGAGCGCTTTGAGCGAACGCAGGCTCGCCCCCCACAGGCCCGCCTCCTCGAGCACGCCGTGCGTGCTCTCACGGCGGCGGCGCGACTGCACGGCGGCGTTCTCCTCGACCATGTTCAAGAGCTGGAAGGCGATCGACAGCACCTGCACATCGCGCTCGCGCAGATCGCGCGGATTGAGCGCGCAGGTCACCGGGTCGGCTGGCGCCGCTCCGGACCACGGCAGGCGCGCGGCGAGATCGGGCTGGCCCTGCTCGATCAGGACCTCGCGAAAACAGCCCATCACATAGGCCAGGTCGCGGTCTATCTTCTCGAAGGCGAAATCCAGGATCGATTCCGAAGGCATGGCGTCCCGAAGCGATGAGGATCAGCGGGGGCGGTGGGGCCGCAAGGGGCGGACGGGGCTGAGTTCTGGGTTCTAAACGTGCTGGGTTCTGGGTTCTGGGCATGAGTTGGACTCGGAGACATGGTTTTGAGATGACCAGAGGCGCCCAGGTCCGGCGCAGAATTCGGGTCGAGAATGGCTGCGCGCCACGCGCTGTCGGATGTCCAACGGAGTACTCAGAACCCAGAACTCAAAACGTTTAGAACCCAGGACTCAGAACGTTCTTCTCCCTCGATTTCCCCACTCACAACCCATGATGAGCGATCCCGTGTCGCAGGCCCCCCCCGCTACCGATTCGCCGCCCGTGCCGCCCGCTCCGGCTGCCGGAGCGTTCGTCGGAACGCGCGAGCGCGTGCGCGGACGGGCGTGGCCGATCCGGGTGCTGGGATGGTTCAGTTCGGTGCGTTCGGCGGGGGCGTTGATCGCGCTGCTGCTGGCGGTGATCGGCGGCGCCACCGCGTACGAGACGGCCTACGGCCGCGACGTCGCCGCGGTGGTGATCTACCAGTCGTGGTGGTTCGCCGGGATCTTCGTTGCCCTCGCGGTGAACATCTTCGGCGCCGCCGCGGTACGCTACCCATGGCGGCG
>JACDEN010000546.1 GCA_013816415.1 Planctomycetota bacterium | reverse complement strand
CCGCGGGCGAGGCCGAGCCCGCAAAATCGGAACTGGTGGTCTTGCCGTCCTTGGTCCAGGCCATCTTTCCCGAGACCTTGTCGCCCTTGACGATCCCGTTCCAGGCGATGGTGCCTTCCTTCTCGCTCTTGGTGCTGAACGAGAATTCGACGCCGCCATCCTTCGCACGATAGGTCACTGGGCCTTTGCCGAATCCGTACTGATGACACGCGGTCGAGTCGCCCTCGGTGGCGGTGAACACCAGGCTGTCCTTCTCGTCCTTGGTCTGGTCCGGACCTTTGCACACGACGTCGAAGCTACGGCCGTCGAGGGTCGCAGCCGCGGCCACGTCAGCGGCGTGCACGCTCATGAATGAAGCGGCGATGAGGACAACACAGGCGAGGGCGATGCGGATCATGATGGCTCCTGGGGTTGGTCGCGGAGCATGTCATGGACTCGCTCGATGCAATCCGAGGGCCGGTGGGGGCAGACAGTGGTTGGTGGTTGGTGGTTGGTGGTTGGTGGGCACTACAAACCACCAACCACAAACTACCAACCGGACGTTGGTGGTTCGGGGTCGGTGGTCACTACAAACCACCAACCACCAACCACCAACCACCAACCGGACGTCCCATTCATCTCTCCATACCCGCCACCAGCCGCGCCACGGCCCGACCCACTCCCATGACCGCGTCGCGTTGCTTGGCGTCGATCATCGATCCATCCGGAGCGAACGCCTCGTGCGCCTTCGCCACCGCGACCTGTTCCGGAACCACCAGGACCCGGATGTTGCCGAGGATCGAGCGCAGCGTCACCAATCCGCGCAGCCCGCCGAGCGCGCCCGGCGACGCCGCCACCAGTCCGGCGACCTTGCCGGCGAAGCATGCCAGCGCGGCTTCGCCGGGCTCGGCGCGCGACGCCCAGTCGATCGCGTTCTTGAGCACGGCTGGGACCGAGCTGTTGTATTCCGGCGACGCGATCAGCAGTCCGTGGTGCTCGAGCAGCAGCCGCTTGAAGACCTTGGCGTTGGCCGGAATGCCCTCGCTGGCTTCGAAGTCCCCATCGTAGAGCGGCATCGGCAGATCGCGCAGGTCGATGACCGTGACCGAGGCTCCGGCGGCCCGTGCCCCCTCTGCGGCGACGCGGACGAGCTTCTTGTTGTAGGAGTCGGCGCGCGTGCTGCCGGCGAAGGCGAGGATCGTGCTGGGATTCGGAGCCATTCGGAACCTCGTCTGGAGGGGGATTGCTTTATATGTTTAAACGAATATCGTTATTACAATAAATGCGTCAACCATGATCACTCCCCGTCGCGCCAAGGATCGCGGCCACGCCAATCTCGGGTGGCTGGACTCCTGGCACAGCTTTTCGTTCTCACAGTACTACGATCCTCGATTCATGGGCTTCCGTTCGCTGCGCGTCATCAACGACGACCGCATCGCTCCAGGGATGGGTTTCGGAACGCACGGCCACGAGGACATGGAGATCATCACCTACGTGCTCTCCGGAGCGCTCGAACACAAGGACAGCATGGGCACCGGCTCGGTGCTGAAGCCGGGCGACGTCCAACGCATGAGCGCCGGCACCGGGATCACCCACAGCGAGTTCAATGCCTCGAAGAGCGAGCCCGTCCACCTGCTGCAGATCTGGATCGAACCCGACGCACCCGGGGTCGCGCCTCGCTACGACGAGAAGCATTTCAGCCGCGCCGAACGCACCAGTGTCCTGCGCCTGGTCGCTTCCCACCACGGACGCGACGGCTCGCTGTCCATCCATCAGGATGTCGATGTCCATGCGTCCATCCTGCCCGCCGGCCACGCGGTGAGCCACGCCTTCGCCGCCGGCCGCGCCGGCTGGATCCAGATCGCGAGCGGAGCGCTCACCATAGACGGCCAGCCGTTCGCCGCCGGCGACGCCGCGGCGATTACCGATGCGTCATCAGCTGCCATCCTTGCGACCGCTGACGCCGAACTGCTGCTGTTCGACCTCGCCTGACGAAATCGGGTATACAGCCGATGCCCGCGAAACGGAATGCTGTCCGAGGTCCGACGTCGGACTCTCAGGTAATCACCCGCACCCGCTGCGGCGGCCGGATGGCGGTATGCACACGACCCGACGCACGCGCCGGACGATGCAGGCGGTGATCGATGCTGGCGGCTGCGCGGGCCGCGAGATCGACGCACGCCTCCATGCGGTCATCGAGCGTGCTGCGCACGATGACGGTTCCGGATTCCCCGAGATCGACCACCGCCACCCAGTGCGCCGGCCGGTTGCGCGCAGTCTGGACCAGTCGGGCGATGACGGATGTGACCGCGCCGGCGAACGGCTGCAGGGCCTGCGTCATCTGATGTCGGGCGAAGAGGGCGAGGCTGCTGGGGATGGGCACCAGATGCCCGTGGATGGTGATCTTCATGGCTGACCTCCTGATGTTGCGGGAAGCCTCTCGTTGAGGTCACCATGCATTATCCCACGCGATCGCCTCATAGCCACCCCGTCCGACTGAAGGCGGTGGACCTGTGGAAGGTCGCCGAGCGCGGTCAGCGCTTCTTGCCGCCGTCGGCGTCCGCCATCTCGAGCTGCAGCCGCTTGCGCATCTTGAGCTCCTCGTCGTAGGCATCCTGGACCTTGCGCAGGCTCTCGAGCAGGCTGTTCTTCTCCGCCGCAACCTGCTTGCGTTCGTTGAAGGCCCTGTCGGCGTCCGCCTCGGCCTTCTTGCGCTTGACGATCTCGGCCTCGTGATCGGCTTCGGATTTTTTCCTCGACTTGGCCTCCTCCTCGACGTTCGCTTCGGCCGCCTTGCGCAGCTTGGCCTGGGCATCCCGCTCGGCCTCCGCCCGCACCCGTGACTGGCGTTCGTTTTCGAGGTCGTGCTCGCCCTGGGCCCGCTTGGCATCGTCCTGCTGATGAGCCGACTTCTCGGCCGCCAGCGCCCGCTCGGCATTGCCGGCACGATTCATGGCCATCACCATCAGCAGGAGCAGCACCAGGATCGCGGCGCCGGCTCCGATCGCGGCCCCCATCACCTTCGGATCGCGCGTATAGGACATGTTCACCCCCGCTGAGCATCACTAGCAGCCTCGTTCCCAGGCGGCCAGCGATTAGCCGACCGCCGGTGGGATGGGACGTCACACTCCGGTGC
>JACDEN010000545.1 GCA_013816415.1 Planctomycetota bacterium | reverse complement strand
CGTCGGCCGATGCTCCTCGACGGGCTCGCGCCGCGCCAGTTTCCGCACATACGCGGCGAAACGGTCGAAGAGAATGTAGTACATCGGCACGATCACCAGCGTCACCAGCGTCGACAGGAACATGCCGCCAATGATGCTGCGCGCCAATGGTGCCCGCGTCTCCGCTCCCGCCCCGGACGAAATCGCCAGCGGCACCGCGCCGGCGATGCACGCCAGCGACGTCATCAGGATCGGCCGCAGCCGCACCGCGCCCGCGCTGGTCATCGCCTGCAGCGCCGACGCGCCGCGTGCGCGCGCCTTGTCGGCGTAGTCGACGAGGATGATCGAATTCTTCTTCACGATGCCCATGAGCAGCAGGATGCCGATGATGCTGAAGGTGTTGAGCGTGAAACCGCCGAGCCACAACGAGATCGCCGCGCCGGCAATCGCCAGTGGCAGCACCGTCAGCACGGTGATCGGATGCAGGAACGATTCGAACTGCGCGGCCAGGATGAGGTAGGCGATCACCAGCCCGAGCACGAAGGTGATGAGGAAGTTGACCATCATCTCGCGCATCTGCGCGCTCGCCCCCTGCTCGACCAGCGACACTCCGGCGGGCAGGTCCGCGGACAGCGCGTGCGCCAAGGCCAGGGCTTCGGCTTGGTCATGACCCTCTGCGGTGTTGGCGAAGATCGAAATGGCGCGGCTGTGATCCTTGTGGGTGATGGTCTGCAGGACGGCGCGCTCATCGATCGTCACCAGGGACGACAGCGGAACCAGGGCCCCGCGCTCGGCGCCGGCGCGCGGCGGCACGCGGATGCGGAAGCCCTTGAGATCGGTCGGACTGGCGCGGTCGGCGGCCAGCAGCCGTGCGCGCACATCGACCCGGCGGCTACCGTCGGTGAACTTGCCGACCTTCACGCCGCCGACCAACGCGTTGACGGCGACCGCGACGTCCTCGACCGCGATGCCCAGATCCTGCGCGCGCGCGCGATCGGGGATGATGGCGATCTCCGGCTTGCCCAGCTGGTAATCGCTGTCGACGTCGACCAGCAGCTGCGCCGGAACCACCTGCTTCTTCTTCATGCCCGTGAACGAGAACGCGTCGATCGCCACCGGATCGGCCGAGCGCATGCGCTGCATGATCGATTTCGCAGACGCGGTGAGCTGCGCCCAGTCGTTGCCGCGGATGGAGAACTCGACCGGGAAACCGCGACCGCCGCCGAAGCCGCGCGACGGATCCTGGACCACCGCCTTGCAACCCGGATAGGAATTGAACTCCGCGCGCATCAGGTCGCCAAGCCGGGTCTGATTGAGCGCGCGCTGGCGCGGAGGCTTCAGGGTGATGAACATCACCGCCGCGTTGACGCTGCCACCGAAGCCTTCGCCGACGATCGAAAACTCGCGAGCGATCTCGGGCCGCGCCTGCAGCCACTGCTCGGCCCGGCGCACCACGCGGTCGGTCTCCTGCAGGCTCGCGCCGGTCGCGATCTCGAAGCGCACGAACAGGCTGCTCTGATCCTGGGCCGGCGACTGCTCGAATCCGAGGTTCTTGATGAACCAGAACGAGCCGATGAAGATTGCGAGCGCCAGCAGCAGGGTGATCCACGGACTGCGCAGGGCATGCGCGAGCACCACGCGGTAGCCGCCGGCGATGACGGCGAATCCCGCGTCGGAGGCGCGTCCGAGCCGCGACTTGCCGGTGCCGGCGATGGCCAGGAACTGCGCGCACCGCGCCGGCGCGAGCGTCACCGCCTCGAGGTAGGACAGCGCCACGGCCACGCACAGGGCGACGCCGAACTGCATGAAGAACTTGCCGACGATGCCCTTCATGAACACCACCGGCAGGAAGATCGCGATCACCGCCACCGTCGCGGCGAGAGCGGCGAAGGCAATCTGCCGGGTTCCGCGCCGTGCCGCCTCGGGCGCCGGCAGCCCGAGGTCGCGGTGCCGGCTGATGTTCTCCTGCACCATGATCGCGTCATCCACCACGATCCCGACCACCAAGGCGAGCGCGAGCAGGGTGAAGGTGTTGAGGGTGAACCCGCACCACTGCAGCACGGCGATGGTGCCGAGCACCGACATCGGGATCGCGAGGATGACGTTGATGGTCGCCGCGAACGAGCCGAGGAAGAGCAGGCACACCAGCGAGGTCAGCAGCATCGCGAGCAGCAGCTCGAACTCGACCTCGTGGACCGATTGCGCGATGAAGACGGTCTGATCGAAATTCACCGCGATCGACATCGCGGGCGGCAGGGTTTTGCGGATGTCGTCGAGTTTGGCGCGGACACGCCCGGCCACCGCCACCGCGTTCTCTCCGCGCTGCTTCTTCACCCCGACGGCATGAGCGTCGATGCCGCTGTTGCGGCTGAGCGAGCGCGCATCGGCGAATCCGTCCTCGACCAGCGCCACATCCTCGAGGCGCACCGGCCGGTCGGGCTGGCCGCCGACCACCACCTGCCGGAATGCGGAGAGGTCGAATGCCTCGCCCAGCACGCGCACGTCGATCTCGCGCTTCGCGGTCTCGAGGCGTCCGGCGGGCAGCTCGAGGTGCTCGCGCCGCAGCCGGCCGAGCGCCTCGGCGATGGTCAGGTCGTGGGCGTCGAGCTTCTGCTGATCGAACCACAGACGCACATTCCGCTCGACGTTGCCGCCGAGCTGCACATCACCGACACCCGGCACCTGCTGCAGCCCCTCCTTCAGCTGGTAGCGCGTGGCATCGGCGAGCTCGCGACGCGAGAACGGACCCGAGAGGCTGATCCACATGATCGGGAAGTCCTCGGGATTCAGCTTCATCACCACCGGCGGATCGACGTCCTTCGGGATCAGGCCCTGGGCCTGGCTGATCTTCGACTGCACGTCCTGCAGCGCCGAATCCGCGCTGCGGTTGGTGTCCAGTTCGAGCGTGATGCCCCCGCCGCCGAGCCGCGAATGGGAGGTCATCGCGGTCACGCCCTCGACCTGCGCGAGCGCATCCTCGAGCACGTCGACCACATCGTGCTCAACCGATTCCGGCGCCGCGCTCTGCCAGGTGAAGGACACGGTGATGTACGGCAGATCGACGTCCGGCAGATTGCTGATGCCGATGCGCGCGATGCCGGCGACGCCGAAGAACACCACCGCGAGCAGCATCGCCC
>JACDEN010000076.1 GCA_013816415.1 Planctomycetota bacterium | reverse complement strand
GGTGTAGACGAATATGGCGCCGCGGTACGCTCCGACGGTCGGCGTCAGGGTGATGGCGAAGGTCTCGTCGACCTCATCGACGAAATCGTTGACCACCGTCACATTGATGTTCTGGGTGGTGACTCCTGGCGCGAAGGTCAGGGTGCCGGCGGCGAGGGTATAGTCGCTGCCGCCGCCGGTGGCGGTTCCCGAGGTGACTGCGTAGGCGACCTGCACCGTCCCGTCGGAAACGGTGATGGTCACCGGGATGCTCACTGCGGTCGTCGACTCCGCGCCGCTGCCCGTAGCCGATGAAAAGGTGACGGGGACCACCCTGCCCTCGTAGGCGCCGATGTCGTAGCCCGCGCCCTTGGGACGGACGATGCCGAGCACATCGGCCGCGGGCGCACCCGCAGCGGTGCCGGCATCGATGCACGGGCTGCTCCCCTGCAGGCGCAGGCCGTCGTCCGCCGTGCCGGGGACGCCGTCGGCGCCCAGGGCGTTGGCCACGGTGGTGGCGCTGAGGAAGACCGGGTCCAGGCCGATCATTCCCGAACCGGCCGACAGGCCGGCCGGCGTTCCGCCCTGGAAATCGCAGAAGCTGGCGCTGGGCGTGCCGCCGCTGACCAGCATCTCGTTCGCCGTCGGCGCGGAATCCGACCAGAAGATGTCGTTGGTGAACACCGGCGAGGAACTGCTGATGTAGCCGGCGCCGCCTTGGCTCGAGGCGGTATTGAGCGTGAAGGTGCAATTGGTGATGATCGGGTTCGAGGTGACGCCGAAATACATGGCGCCGCCGAGGGACCCGCTGTTGCCGGTGAACACGCAGTTGGTCACGGTCGGAGAACTGTTCTGGTAGAAGATGATCGCGCCGCCGACGTTCGATGCCGTGTTGCTGGTGAACGAGCAGTTGGCGATGGTCGGCGAGGCGCTCGAGCACAGCATGCCGCCGCCGTTGATGTCGGGGAAGCCGCCGGCGCTGTTGGCATTGCCGTCGCGGATCACGAAGCCGTCGAGGACCGCTCCCGTGGCGGCGGTGACGACGTGGTAGCAGTTGTCGGTGTTCACGCCGATGGTGCCGATGTCGCCGCTGAGGATGGAGGGGTTGACCACGGGGTTGCGGCTCGACAGGGCGCCCTCGTTGCCGAAGAAGCCGCCGTACAGGCTGATCCCGTTGGCGAGCTGAAAGGTGTTGGTGCGCAGGGCGGACGTCAGCGGCCGGCCCGGTTTGTAGGTGCCCGCAGCGACCCAGATCTGGGTGCCCGCGACCGTCGCCTGGTCGAGCGCGAGCGGCAGACTGGTATAGGCGTCCGTCCAGTTGACGCCGTTGTTCGCCCCGGTCGCCGCCGCGTTGACGAAGATGGTGGGAGAGGCTGCACCCAGCAGACGGATGTTCGGCAGGGTGTTGGAGAGCGTCGGAGTCGCCCCGCCGAATCCAGTCCAGGTCTTCGGATCGCCGAATCCGCTATCGGTGAAGCCATAGACCACGCGGTTCGTCCCGGTGGTGGAGGCGAACACGTTGCCGTTGGTGGTGAAGAAGGTGCTGTCATGGCTGAAGTCGATCGTCAGGCTGTTGACGCCGTCGTAGGCGAACGGGGCCGAGAACGTGAACGTGGTCCAACCCGTGGCGGCGATCGTGGCGTTCGACGCATGAACGGTGGTCCATGGTCCGGCGTCCCATGAGGCCACGCCATAGCTGGTGGCCGGCGTGTGCCTGATGCGGATCGTCCAGTTGTCGAGCGTCTGCCCGGGCACCGTCTGGACGTTGAGCTGCAGCCCGGTGAAATTCTGCGCCGCGCCCAGTTCGCTCTGCAGGTAGATCGCCTGGGTGCGCGAGTCGTGGTAGAAGGTGTGGAGAGGATAATCGTAGGACAAGGATCCAACGCCGATGTTCGTGAACCCGCTGGCAGGGGCGGTCGACAGCCCTGCGAACGTCAGCTGCACATTGGGGATGCTGGCCAGCGTCGAGGTCGCGGGCGTGATGCCGCTCCAGGCCCTGGGATCCCCATCCGTGCTGTTGCTGAAGCCGGTCATCATGCGCTGGCCCGCGACGGCCGACGTCAGCACATTGCCCGACGAGGTGAGCGTGCTGTCATCGAAGCTGAAATCGACGAGCAGGTTGCTGACACCGTCGTACGGGAACTGCGACTGCAGGGTGAAGGTGCGCCAACCCGTCACCGCGATGTTCTCGTTGGCCTGATAGACGGTCGTCCAGCTGCCCTGGTCCCAGGAGGCAGGGGCGCCGGTGAACGCCGACATCGGAGAGTTCTTCATGCGGATGGTGAAGTTGTTCAGCACCTGTCCCGGGATGGTCGAGACGTTGAGCGCGAGCTTGGTGATGTTGCCAGCCACCCCGATCTCGCTCGCTAAATAGATTGCCTCGGTGCGCGCGTCGTGGTTGACGGCGTGCAGCGGGAAGTCTTTGGCGATGGCGCCGCCGCCGACGGTGACCAGCGCGGGAGTGATGGTCAACTGCACGTTGGGGATGTTGGTCGAGAGGATGGGGGCCGGCACCGTGCTGCCATTTCCGATGCCGTTCCACAGCAGCGGATCGTTGCCGAAACCGCTGTCCGAGTAGTAATAGATCGAACGATTGACGCCCATGGTCGTGCTGGTCACCAGGCCGTTCGCGCTGTAGCTGTTGTCGTTGTGGCTGAAATCGATCAGCAGGTTGTTGACGCCATCATATGGGAACGGAGTGGTGAAAGTGAAAGTCACCAGGCCGGTCGCGGAGACGATGGTGTCGGCCTGGTAACAGACGGTCCACCCGCTGTCCCACGAAGGCGAGGCGGGGTAGCTGCTGAGCGCCGTCTGCTTCATCCGGATGGTCCAGTTGAACAGCGTGTTCGGCGTCGCGGAGCCGTTGTTCGGGACCCCGGTGACCGTCAGGGACAGCTTCGAGATGTTCCCCGCCGCGCCGAGTTCGCTCGCCAGGTAGATCACCTGCGTGCGCGAGTCGTGATAGAAGGTGTGCATGGGATAATCCCACGCGACCGCCCCAGCACCGATGGAGACCGTCGCCGCCTGAACGGACGGTGCGATCATCGGCAGCAGCAGCGCCACGGGCAGCGACACCCGCAACAGCCAGCGCATGATGCGCATGATGGAACCGGCGAGGCCGGCACGGCTCGCACCGGTCGCGGGGCGCGTCGATGCGGCTCGGGCGGGAATGGCCATGGGAAGCATCCATGGGACCACGCGGGCATGGGCTCCGCAGGTCGGGGTTGGCCGGTCAGGCGATGGACAGCGGGAAGGTCGATGGCGCATGGTCGTCCGGCTCGTGGCAGGTCGTGGAGAAATCGATGGAATGTCGGGTGACGACAGTCCACCGGTAGTGTAACACCAACGCATCCGATCTGACGGATGAAAATGCCGCGTTGCAGGTGATTCGTCCGATGCGGATCGTTCCGTCGGATCCGACCGCTCGCAGCTGCATCCCCTTGCTGAATCGGCAATCGCCGTTCACACTCTCCCGGCGCTCGGCACGGGGATCCATGGACCAGCAGGTCGTCATCGAAGCTTTGGTGCAATCGACGCGCAAGCGTCGCATCCTGCCGAAGGGCCCTAGTAGTCGGCTCGGCGATTACGCCAAGCAGAAGGGCGTCGATTCGATCGACAGCCTGCGCGCGTGGCTGGCCACCGGCGAGGGGCTGAGTTCGGACCTGGTGCGCAAGATCACCGAGTTCCTGCCGCCGCTCACGCTGCAGTCGTTCGGGAAATACGTGCCGCTCGCGCATCTCGCCGACGGCGGCATGGGCAGCGTGTGGCTCTCGTGCGGGCCCGACAACAAGCTGGTGGTGGTGAAGACGCTCAAGAACAACACGCCGCTGGTGAAGGAGGGCTCGGTCGGCACCGAATTCATGAAGCGCTTCGAGCGCGAGTCGAAGATCACCCAGCAGCTCAAGCACCCGAACGTGGTGCACTGCCTCGACAGCGGCATCGCCGCCGACGGCAGCATGTTCATGGTGCTCGAGTACGTCGACAGCGGCGACCTGCGCGACGTGGTCGAGGCGCGGTCCGGACTCAGCGAGGCACTCGCCCTGGCGATCATGTACCAGGTGGTCGACGGATTGGCTGAAGCCCATCGTTTCAAACTCGTCCATCGTGACATCAAACCGCCCAACATCTTCGTCGCCGGCGACGGCACGGCCAAGCTCGCCGACTTCGGCATCGCGCGCTCCACCGAGGAGCAGCGCACCATGCTCACCATGCAGGGCGCGATCGTCGGTTCCCCCCTCTACATGTCGCCCGAGCAGGTGCTCACCGATCCCACCCTGGACATCCGCAGCGACATCTACGCCATGGGCGCGGTGCTGTACTTCTGCCTGTCCGCGCAGGCCCCCTACGACGGGAAGCTGCAGGAGATCCTGCACAAGCACTGCACCGAGGCCCCGCCGGACGTGCGCAAGAAGCGGCCCTCGATCAGCGACAAGACCCAGAAGATCATCAACACCTGCATGGCGAAGGACCGCAAGCAGCGCTACGCCGACCCGTTGGCGATGCGCGCGGCGATCGCCGACGCCCTGGTCGGCATCGGCCTGAAGCCGGGCGCCAAGGTCGACGAGGACACCGTCGACGAGGAGGTCGGGCCCGGGGCCGGCGCGCACACCCCGAAGCCGTCAGGCCTGGGCGACGACAAGACGATCGCCGCGAACCTCAACCAGGCGGCGGCCGCCACCAACGTCACCAAGGGCTCGCCGGCGCTGGACCCCGAAGCGACGATGGCGGTCAACCTCAACAATCCCGATGGCCTCGCGCCGTCGACCGGCGTGCGCGCGAAGATGCCGACGCTCACCGACGGCGGCTTCGACGAGATCAAGACGCTGACCGCGAGCCTGCTCTCCGAGGAGGTCGCGAGCGGATTGAAGGAGGCCTACGCTGTCGCGCAGGGCCGCGCCGAGCCCGGCACCCAGGCGACGTTGAATCTGAAAGCCGGAGGCGGCGCGGTGAACCTCGACGCCACCATGGCGGTCGATTTCGCCGCCGAGGCCGCCGGCCCATCGCTGCACGACCGCATCGACGGCGACATCGATACCGCCCTCGCCGGCGAATGGATCGATCTGGCCTCGCCGATCGCCGGCGATCCCGGCGTGGTCATGCTCTTCGCCCGCACCAAGGTGATCATGGGCAAGCTGCGCGAGGCGCCGGTCGACATCTGCCTGCGCAATTATCCGCTGTCGGTGCACAAGGACGCCTGCCAGCGCATCAGCCGCCAGCACCTGACGCTGAAGTACGACGCCATCAACAACCAGTGCGAGATCGAGGATCTCAACGCGCCGAACGGCACCATGCTCGACGGCATCGTGGTGCCGCCGTCGACCAGCTGCCCGCTCTCATCCGAGGGCGAGAACATCCTGGTGCTCTCGGGGACGGTCTCGCTGTGGCTGCGCTGCTTCCCCCGGCGCGGATCGCGCATCGCGATCGAGGGCATCGCCGAGCCCGCTCCCAAGCCCGCGTGCGGCGCCGACACCACGCTCGGCTTCGATTCGGTGACGATCACGCGACCCGAGAACCGCCCCGAGATGGCGTACGCACTGGTGCTGCGTCGGCTGACCATCGGCGGCCCGGGCTCCGAACTGGTCCTCGCCGGCGCGCGCACCCGCGCCGCGGTCGAGATCGCCACCTACGCCGGCCGCTGGATCTGGCGCCCGACCGGCCCGGGAAAACCGTGGAAGCCGCTGACCGAAGGAACCGACCTCGACTGCGGCGGCAAGACGCTCAGGGCGGGCGCGGGAAATTACGCGCACTTCTGAATAAAACGCAGTCGCACTGCCAGCAGGCGCGCTGTGGCCGTCGCCAGGAGCGCGAGCATCGCTGCGAGTCCGGATCCCATTCCACACGAGGTCTTGGGGCTGCCGGATTCCGACGCCGTCCCACCCGAGTTCGACCCGGTCGTGGTACCGGTGGCCGTGGTGGTCGATGTGCCCGTGGTCGATGTGCCTGTACTCGAACTTCCCGTAGTCGTTCCGGTTGCGCCGAGATCCACCATCGTCGCGCGCACCTGGCAGTTCTGCCCTGCGGCGTGCGTCCACGCGACCGGGATTCTTCCGTTTCCGCTCCTCGCCGGAGTCGTCGCCAGGAAGTTCGCCGTCTCGTACCGAGCGTGCCCGTCGACCGTCACTTTGGTCGCCGCGTCAGGCCAGCCGCCGACGGGATCCCTCTTCTTGAACGCGATGTCCCCGTCGTGGTCAGTGTAGAAGCACCACACGTTTCGTCCGTCGGTGGTCAGTGACGGATGCGCACCCGAGACGGCGATCTCGCTCGCCGGCGACCACTGGACGCCATCGTATCGGATGTATTTGAATCCATAGGTGTTCCAGGCGACATGGATCGAACCGTCGTCGGTCGTCACCACGCTGAAATCGCCAGAGCCGTGCTGGAAGCTCGAATCGGTCGGCTCGAGGGCCGTCACGGCCGACCAGGACGTCCCATTCCATGTCGTCCAACCCGGTCCGCCGCTGCTTCCCATCGACAAGATGCAGGCGGGGTGTCCATCGCCGGTGATGAACAGAGCTGGCACGCCGTTGAGGAAGCTGCCCAGCGTCATCGCCGCGGACCACGTGGCACCGTCGTCATCGGAATAGCGCGCTCGGACGTATCCATTCGAGTAACCCGCGATCCAGAGCCGACCGCCTGTTTCCCGGACGATCCCAGCGCAATCCCCACCGAACGTGGATCCCGCGCCATCGGGATATCGGGGGAATCCCGCAGCCAACTGGACCTGGCCCAGCGCGTAGGTGAATTTATACACCGTCAACGCAGCGTAATAATCCCGAGTCGCCTCGACCGTGACGACATACAGGGAGTCGCCTGCGTCCTTCCAGACGCTCGATCCGAAATCAGATGAGATGAAGCGCAGGCCCACGTGTCCGATCACGCTGGGGGCCGTCCAGGTCGCGCACTGATCGACGCTCACGTGCGCAACGATGTCATCGTCCTTGAAATAGACCGCGATGACGGCGCCATCGCTCATGCTTACCACGTGACGCTGCGTCGCGTACGAGGTGTTATAGGTGAATAGGGAGGCGGGTCCGTTGAGGTCCGCGACCCGAGCGCTGGAGCTCAGCAAGGTGCCCGAGGTCGCGGCGGTTGGCGGATCCAACGGCGGAGTGTCAGCGCTGACGAACGCATAGAATGTCCCTTGGACATCGCTCGTGTAGATCCGACCTCCTCCGATGATGACCGGTCCCAACGGACGCGTCGCGTCGCCGGAGTAGCGTGACCCGGGAACTTCGGTGCCATCGACGAGGTTGAGCACGTAGAGATTGCCGTCGGCTGACGGAAGATACATGAGTCCGCCCGAGATCGCGGGAATCTGACAGCCGGTGAACGGCGCACCCGTCGCGAAGGACCACTTCCGAGAACCGTCCGCGGCGTTCAGCGCATAGAGACTGCCATCAGAGGAGCCGACGTAGACGATTCCGCCGGATATGATGGGCGAATAGGCACCGCGCATCGACCGGGCCCAGATGACGGGTGCCACCCCGGCGGCGACCCGGCTCACATCGAGCGCGGTGAGGCTGCCGAGCCGCGAGGGATCGAGATCGCTCCCGCCCTGATTGAAGACGACCAGCGTTCCGCCGGCGACTGCCGGCGAAGCGCCCCAATTTCCGGTCGTCGTCCACAGCCACCACTGGGCGCCGCTCGCGGCGTCATGGGCGCGCACCTGCCCATTGCGATTCTCGAACACCGCGCCGTTGGCAGCGCAAGGGACCCGCATCGAAAGGTCGGAGTGGATACCGTTGTCGTCGTAGGCGAATCGGCTGAAGGGGATGACGTGTCGCGCCTGGTGCCAGTCCAGCGGATCGCGCACGAGGAAGGTCTCGTAGTAGTAACTGTCGGTTCCGAGACCCTGCACATAGGCCCTGTCGCCGAGGACCGCGACCCCTCCGAAGGGATACGCCCCTTCCAGGGTTCCTGAGGTGGTCGCGAACACTCCCGTGCATTCCGACCCGGGCTTATCCGGATCGATCCCTCCGATGACCGCATCGAGCGAGGTGTCGGCATCGATGCTGCCGAAGAGGATCCGGCCATTGGCAGCCGCTGGATAATTCAGGAACGAGCTTCTGAACATATTGGCAATGTCGCTATGGTACGACGAGTACGTCCATATCTGCTGGCCCGATTGGTCGAGACAAAATACGCGGCATGCATTCCTGCCGCCCTGCAGGTACAGCTTGCCGCCTGAGAAGATCGGCAGGAAATAATTCGTCGCTGACGACGCATCCGCGCTCAAGGTGCTGCTCCACGTCCATCCGAGGGTCAATGGCGGCCTCACCACCTCCGCGCTCGTGCCGCTGTGCGCCGCGTCATGGAATCCCATGACCCAATCATCCACAGCGACACCTGCGGCTTGCGCCGCGGCGAGCATGGTCATGCAGATCCGAAACGAGGCGACGGGTGTGGGTCCGCGGGAAAAACGCATGTGGATCTCCCTGTGGGTCTCATTGGACGCATCCGAGTGAGAAACGACGACGCTCTCGGAATCAGTCCGCAGTTGATAGGAGCCGATGAGGATCCCGACCGCCCAAATCGCACGGGCCGGCCGCGCCTGTATCACCGCCAAGCGGAAATGGCATCTCCACAAGCGATGATCGCCGCAATTTCTGCCATGTGGTCGTCTGATCTGCCGGCGATCGGTTCCGGATTCGAGGGCGTCGCGATAGCGCTTCCCCGGAAGAGCTACCACGATCGCGTGACGCGAGTCGAGGTCATGAAACTACGTCATTGATGGAAAAAACTACGTCATTGATGGACACGTCATCAATTTACCAGATCTGAATTTCATATTATCAATCACCCCCCGCTTCACGGAAAGATGACCGGCGACATTACGGGATGCGCGATGAACTCGAACTCTGCTGCAACTCCACTGCAACCCACCACCCTGGACTCCACGCACACTCGGCAGCACTCCATGCCGTGAGTGTTTCGCTCCGCCGCGAACTTCCAGTTACGCGCTCAGTGAGGATTTGGATGGTTCCGCGAACAGCGGACAATGATTCTTCACCCCGTCCTGTGAAATAATTCCCTGACCAGATCCAAGGATCCGAACTCGCCTTGTCTCTCGCACTTCCACCCTGTCCTCGAACTTCCTCGCACGTGCCACCCGTGAAC
>JACDEN010000544.1 GCA_013816415.1 Planctomycetota bacterium | reverse complement strand
CTCGCGGCGAGCAGCCAATCGCGGACGTTCGCCACCTCAGATCGCCGCGACCGAAAAGGTGGCGCTCATCTCGTGCCGGCCACCGGCGGGGACGCGCACCGAGTGCTCGCCCGCATTCGCGGTTTCGACGCACAGCATGCCCGGCCATGCGTCCTCGCCGAGATCCGTCAACTCGCGCGCGCGGTCCGTCCACGGATTCCACACCACGGTCGACTCGGAACCGCTCTTCGCGATGGTGATCCGCCGGCGGTGCACGGGATCCTCGATCGTGCAGGTGTCGGTGGTGGCGAGGTAGACACGATCGGTCTCGCCGGCGAACGCCAGCGCGGATTGGCCTTGGATCGCGGGCGTCGGCCCAGTGGAGCGGTCGCGGTACGAGCGGCCCTGCAGACCGGTCACGGTGCAGCGGCGCACATCGCCGACCGCGAAGTACGAGTGCAGCGCTTCGCTGAGCACCGCCTCCTGGCCCGAACGGTTCTCGACTGCGAGCGTCATCTCGAGCCGCGCGCCGATCACCACGCGGTAGGTCGCGCGGAACGAATGCGGCCACATGGCGAGCGAGGCGGCATCGGATTCCAGCGACAGTTCGATCACCGAGCTGCCGTCGGCCTGCGCTTCTGCGCGCTCGACGCGCCAATCGCGCAGGCGCGCAAATCCGTGTGACGGCAGCGCGGGGTCGGTGGGATGCGCGCTGAACCACGGCCAGCAGATCGGCACCCCGCCGCGGATCGCCTTGCCGGGAGTGAAGTGGCTGCGCGGGCTCATCCACAGCACGTCGCGCTGGCCCGCAGGACGCCAGCTCGCGACCTGGGCGCCATGCAGATAGATATCGGCGGTGGCGAGCGGATTGCTGACGGCGATGCGCGGGAGTCCGCCGGCGCCGGGCACGGTCTCGATGCGCGAGGTCGCGTCGGAGAACGACGCGCCCTCCATCACGGCAGCCTCGGGAACTTCCCGAAGTCCGGCTTGCGCTTCTCGAGGTACGCGCGGTGGCCCTCCTTGCCTTCCTCGGTCATGTAGAAGAGCAGGGTCGCATTGCCGGCGAGTTCCTGCAGGCCGGCCTGGCCGTCGCAGTCGGCGTTGAACGCCGACTTCAGACAGCGCAGCGCGATCGGGCTGTGGCGCATCATCTCCTGGCACAGCGCGAGCGTGCGCTTCTCGAGCTGCGCGAGCGGCACCACCTCGTTGACCAGGCCCATGGCCAGCGCCTGCTTGGCGTCGTACTGGCGGCAGGTGTACCAGAATTCGCGCGCCTTCTTCTGGCCGATGCAGCGAGCGAGGTAGCTCGCGCCGAAGCCGCCGTCGAAGCTGCCGACCCTCGGGCCGGTCTGGCCGAAGCGCGCGTTGGCCGCGGCGACGGTGAGGTCGCACACCAGGTGCAGCACCTGGCCGCCGCCGATCGCCCAGCCGGCGACCATCGCCACCACCGGCTTCGGACAGCTGCGGATCTCCTTCTGCAGGTCGAGCACGTTCAGGCGCGGGACGGCGTCGCCGTGCTTGCCGCCGACATAGCCGCCATGGCCGCGCACGCGCTGGTCGCCGCCCGAGCAGAACGCCTTGCCGCCGGCGCCGGTGAGCACCACCACGCCGACGTCGCGATCATCGCGCGCGTGCGCGAGCGCGTCGCGCAGCTCCTGGATCGTCTTCGGCGTGAAGGCGTTGTGGACCTCCGGGCGGTCGATCGTCAGCTTCGCCACCGATCCGCCGTCGATGGCGCGGTGGTGGTAGACGATGTCGTCGTAGCCGCGGTCGATCTCCGTCCAGCCGGAGCGTCGGACCGGTTTCGTTTTTCTCATGGGCCGGTCAGCTTGGCCGGGCCCGATTCGCTGGCAACCGGGGTGGGTCCATCCGGCAGCGGCAGATCGCGCTCGGCGGCCTCGTAATGGCGCACTCGGCGCAGCAGGAACAGCGTGTAGGCAACCTGTGCGGTGCAGGCGCCGATCACCCATCCCTGACCGCCGCTGCCGAAGGCATAGGCATGGAGGCCCGATCCCTGGATGAAGTTCACTCCGTACCAGCTCCATACCACCGAGAGGATGCAGACCGCCGACCACGCGGCGAAGCCGGTCGACCCGATCGAGCCGGCGAAGCGCAGATGCAGCGGCACCAGGTAGGCGAGCAGCACGATCAGCGCGCCGACCTCCTTCGGATCCCAGCCCCAGAAGCGTCCCCACGCCTGGTCTGCCCACACGGCGCCGAGCAGCGTGCCGGCGGCGATCAGTACGACGCCGACCTGTACGCAGCGATAGATGGTGCGCGCCTCGTCGACACGCACTGCGCGTCGGCACACCGCCGCACGCGTGAGCACGATGTTGGCCATCGCCCACGCCAGCAGGAACGCGGCGTAGCTCGCGACCACGGTCTTGACGTGCGTCCACAACCAGAACTTCGAGCGCAGCACCGGCTGCAGCTGGCCGATGTGGCTGCCGAGATCCGGCGGGATGGTCTCGCCGACCATCGCGCACATGCCGCCGGCGATGCCGCCGGCGACGGCGTAGATGCCATTGCCGCTGAGGCGCGCGAACACCAGCCCCAGCACCGCGCACAGCAGCGCCACGTACACCAGCGTCTCGTAGAGGTTGGTCACCGCGCCGAGCGAGGTGATGTAGACGCGCACGCCGAGTCCGATGAGATTGCAGGCGACGCCGAGCGCGGTGATCATCACGCCGAGCCTGAACCAGCCGCTGCTGCCGCGCCCGCCATCGCCGAGCGGACGCGCGCGGCCGAGGCCGATCGCCGCGAGGATGCCGCCGACGATGTAGCACATCCAGGTCCAGGTGAACGGCCGCGCGCGGGTGTAGGCGAGCTCGGCGGCGATCTTGGCCGATGAGGGATAGGTGGCGGGGTCGTGGTCGGCGCGCATCAGCGCCGCGGAGAACGCGCGGGTCACGCCGTCGTCGGCGCGCGACGAACGCACCGCCTCGACCCAGGCGGTTCCGGCCGCGAGCACCTCGGCGAGCCGTGCATCGGGGACCTGAGCGAGCAGCGGATCGGGGGTGATGACGTCCTCCATCGCCAGCCAGATGTCCGCGCGCGCGAGCGCGGCGTCGCGGTCCTTCTCGGCCACAGCGAGGATCTCGCGCAGCCGCGCGCGCCACAGGTGTTCGCCGCCGGAATCC
>JACDEN010000543.1 GCA_013816415.1 Planctomycetota bacterium | reverse complement strand
GGGCTGGACGGCGAGAGCCGCAGCCGAGCGGCGAACATATCCCATGTCGTCCGTGGCGTCGTGGCGCCGTGGCGGTTCCATCAAGAGGCCTCCCATGAGCACGCATGATCAGGTTGTTCAGATGTCGCGCACCATCGGCGAGCCCGCGCTCGACGCGGTGATCCTCGGCGAGGGCAACACCTCGATCCGCGTCGACGGCGACACCTTCCTGGTCAAGGGCAGCGGCTGCCAGCTCGCGTCGATCACCCAGGAGGATTTCGTCCACCTGCGCTTCGATCGCATCCTCGCGCTGCTCGATCGCGGCGCGGTCTCGGAGGCCGAGCTGGTGGCGGCGTACGAGTCGGCGAAGGTCGATCCCGCGCAGAAGCGCCGGCCCTCGGTCGAGACGCTGTTCCACGCCATCTGCCTGTCGCTGCCCGGGGTCGACGCCATCGCGCACACGCATCCGCAGGCGGTGAACGCGCTGACCTGCTCGACGGCGTATCCGTCGGCGCTCGAAGGCCGCATGTTCCCCGACGAGGCGGTGGTGCTGGGACCGGCCTCGGTGTTCGTGCCCTACCTGGATCCCGGCCTGACGCTCGCGCGCGCCATCCACACCGGAGTCATGGAGTACGGTCAGCGCTACGGCGCCGCGCCCAAGGTCGTGTACATGCAGAACCACGGCGTCATCGCCCTCGGCAAGAACACCACCGAGGCGATCAACATCACCATGATGGCGATCAAGGCCGCGCGCATCCGCCTCGGCGCACTCACCGCCGGCGGCATCCGCACGCTGCCCGAATCGGTGATCGAGCACCTGATCAACCGCCCGGACGAGAAGTACCGCGCGAAGCTGATTGCAACGGGAGCCGGTGGCGCTGGCAGCACCGGCGGAAGCCGCTGAGATGTCCGCTGCGCGCCATGCGATCGCCATCGACCTCGGTGCCGAGAGCGGGCGCGTGGTGCTCGGCACGCTCGCCGACGGCCGCTTCGACAGCGAGATCATCCACCGCTTCCCCAATGTTCCGCTCACGCAGGGGGCGACCCTGCGCTGGGACCTCGATGCGCTGTGGACCGGCATCACCGACGGCATCGCCGCCGCCGCCAAGCGCGTGCCCGGACCGGTGGGATCGATCGGCATCGACTGCTGGGGTGTCGATTACGTGCTGCTGGACCACCAGGGCGCGCCGATCGAAGCGCCCTACCACCACCGCGACGCGCGCACCCAGGGCATCCCCGAGCAGGTCTATCGCACCGTGCCGGAAGCGGAGCTGTTCGCGCGCACTGGCACGCGGCCCCTGGTGTTCAACACCGTCTTCCAGCTCGCCGCCGCGCTCACCGCCGATCCGCACATCCTCGAGCGCGCGGCGCGGCTGCTGACCATCCCCGACTTTCTCCATTACCGGTTGTGCGGACGCATGGCCAACGAGTGGACCAACGCCGGCACCACCGGCATGACCGTCGCCGGGCAACCGGCGTGGGACGCCGAGGTGCTCGCGCGTCTCGGCATCCCGGCGCGGTTGTTCGCTACGCCAGCGCGGCCCGGCACCTGCCTCGGCCTGATGTCGCCCGCGCTCGCCGCCAGCCTGGGATTCTCGCAGCCGCCGATGATCACGCTGCCCGCCAGCCACGACACCGGCAGCGCGGTCGCCGCCCTGCCGTCGCGGTTGCCGATCCCGGGACGAGAGGATGCGGGCCGCGCCTTCATCAGCTCGGGCACCTGGTCGCTGATGGGCACGCTGGTCGAGCGTCCGATCACCAGCGAGGCGTGCCGCACCGCGCAGCTGAGCAACGAGGTCGCATCCGACGGCCGCATCCGCCTGCTCAAGAACATCATGGGCCTGTGGGTGGTGCAGGAATGCCGGCGCGAATTCGCGCGCCTCGGCCGCGATCACACCTATGAGCGGCTGACCGCGCTCGCCAAGGAGGCGCAGCCCGGTTCGCTGCGGCTCGACGTCGACGATCCGCGCTTCTTTCCACCCAGCGCCCCGGGCGACTCGATGCCGCAGCGCGTGCGCGCCTGGTTTGCGGAACGCGGTGCGCCGATCGCCGACGATGACGGGCTGATCGTGCGGCGGGTGCTCGAAGGGCTCGCCGAATCCTACGCCCGCTGCTGCGCGTCGCTCGAAGACGTCACCGGCACGCCGATCGCTGCGATCCAGATCCTCGGCGGCGGCTGCAACAATGCGCTGCTGTGCCAGCTCACCGCCGACGCCTGCGCCCGTCCGGTGCTCGCCGGTCCGGTCGAGGCGGCGATCCTCGGCAACCTCGCGGTGCAGGCGCGCGGCATGGGATGGATCGCCAGCGACGGTGATCTGAGCAGCGTCCTCTCGCGCTCGATCGCGCTGACGCGCTACGAACCGAAGGCTGCCCGCGCCACGGCAGAGAGCTGAGAGCGATCCCGATTCGGTCGTCTCTCGTGGCGTCCGTGGCGCCGGGGCGGTCGATTCTTCCGTCTCCACTTCGCTGAACGTCGTTGGAGACGGCGTCCCGCGACTCTAGGCTCGCCCGTCCGGAGCCAGCACATGCCGACCGTCGCCAATCCCTTCGCCGCCACCGACGCCGACCGCCGCGCGATCTGGGACATCCTGATGCTTCGCGATCTCACCGCGTTCATCGCCAACGACTGGAAGCAGACCGCCGGCGATTTCGTGCCCAACAAGGAGTTCGTCGGCATCGACGCCGGCAAGCAGGCCGATCCGGCGCAGTGGAAGCTCACCTATCCCTCGCTCGCGATCTACCGCGAGGAATGGCTGCGCCAGGCCGCGGCCTTCTCGAAAACCGAACTGGTCGGCACCGACAAGGCCACGTTCCTCTTCGGCGCGATCACGCTCGCGCGCATCGACATCACCGGAGCGCGCGCGCTCGCCGATAAGGTCTTCGCCGGTTCAGCCAAGGCGGCCGACGGCAGCGCCGTCGAGCTGCGCTGGCGCACCCTCTATCACCTGCGCCGATCGTCCGACGGGTGGAAGATCGCCGGCTTCATCGGCTACCTGCCTGAGCCTGCGCGCTGACGTCGCCCGCGCACGCCGACCGACCGCCAAGCCCCGCTTGCGTGATAAAATGGGCGAAGCCCATCACGCAAGAATCCTGGCCGTGCCGGCCAGGATTCAGGGGCGACAAAGGTCGCGGGGGTTTGGGGGCA
>JACDEN010000542.1 GCA_013816415.1 Planctomycetota bacterium | reverse complement strand
AGCCGGACTGACAGCACAGCACAGCACAGCACAGCACATTCGCCGGCGGTTATCTTCCTTGCCCCTTTGAGCGTAGCGATCGTGCTCGACGTCAAGGGTGGCCCTCGCTGCGCTCGGCGCGGGGCGCGCCCTTGACGTCTGCGCGCGGTCGCTGCTCGGGGGCGAAAGGAAGACGGACATGCATAGATACGAGGATCTGGTGGTTTGGCGGATGAGCGTGGATCTCGCGGTGGCGATCGAGGCCGCGAGCAATCGTGCCAGACGCACAGGGGGGCTATTCAACCAGCTGCGTCGGGCGGCGGTGTCGATCGGCTCGAACATTGCCGAAGGCTGTGGTCGGGCTACGGATAATGAATTCATCCACTTTCTCTCCATCGCGCGCGGATCGGCGGCTGAGGTCGATACGCAGCTGCGGATCGCGTTCCGTTCCGGACACTTGTCGCGCGCGTCGTTCGACCCGATGCTCGCATCAGTTCAGCGCATCCGGTGGATGCTGACCGCACTGATGCGAGCGCAAACGTGAGGCGGCTACATTCGTAGCCGCGCGATGAAGGCGCAGAGTTGGCGGGCGAAGGAGAGGCTGACAGTCGCTGAACAAACGCTAGACAGCCGCTTCGAATTTCGAGATCAGTCACTGGCAGCACCCACGAGGGCGTCTGGATAGCGGCTGTCCGTCGCTCCTCCACATCGCTCTTGCGCCCCATCTCCAAGCCGGGAAGACGGAAGACGCAGCAGCAACGACGGAGGACAGCCCAATGATTCCATTCACCATCGCCTACCGCGGTCAACTGCGTTGCGCCGCCGTCCATGGTCCGAGCCGCACCGAACTCATCACCGATGCCCCGGTCGACAACCACGGGCGCGGTGAAAGCTTTTCCCCGACCGATCTCGTCGCGACGGCGCTCGGCACGTGCATGACGACGATCATGGGGATCGCCGCCGATCGCGAGTCCATCGCCTTGGCCGGGACCCGACTCGACGTCGAGAAGCACATGACGGCGGTCCCGCCGCGGAAGATCGCCAAGCTGGTCGTCCGCTTCGCGATGGCGCCTGGCATCCCCGCGGCCAAGCGACCCACCCTCGAACGCGCGGCGCGCACCTGCCCGGTCGCGCTGAGCATCCATCCGGACATCGTCCAGGATGTCTCGTTCTCCTACCCGGATTGATCATGGCCGTTCCTGCCGATCCGAGCGGTCGTGAGCGCGCCGTCCTCGTCACCGGAGTCCCCGGCAACATCGGCTCCTACTTCGCCGAGCACGCGCCGCCGCGGTTTCGCCTACGTCTGATGGCGCAGCGCGAGGACGAGCGCACCCGCGCGCTGTCCTCGCGTGGCGAGATCGTCGTCGGAGACCTCGCGGACCTGACTCGGCTCACCGCGCACTGTCGCGGCATCGACACCATCGTCCATCTCGCGGCCGACCCGTCTCCGGATGCGACCTGGGACGAGCTGCTCGAGCCGAACATCGTCGGTGCCTATCACCTGTTCGCCGCGGCCAAGGCGGCTGGCTGCCGGCGCGTGGTCTTCGCCTCGTCGGTCCATGCCGTGCTCGGTTACCCCGACGACCATCAGGTGCGCACCGACGATGCGGTGAACCCGGCCAATCTGTACGGCGTCACCAAGTGCTTCGGGGAAGCCCTCGGACGCTATTATGCCGAACAGCAGGGACTCTCGGTCATCGCCATCCGCATCGGCGCGTTCCAGCCGCTCGCAGCGCTGCATCAGGACTGGTTCCGCGGTTTCGCGCACGGCTTCGTGTCGCAGCGCGACCTCATCGACCTGATCTGCCGCTGCATCGACGACGACGGCTGCCGCTTCGCCATCGTCCACGGCCTGAGCGACAACCGCTTCAAGTGCCTCGACCTCACCGACACCCGCGACCGCTTCGGCTACCACCCCCAGGACGACGCCTTCCGCGAACTGGAGTCCGACCGTCCGCCCGCCTGAGTCCCCGATGTCCCTGCCTCGACGTTGGACGTCGGACGTCGGACGGCTGTCTACCTCAATCCCAACTGCCTCGCCTTGTAACGGATCTGCCGGAAGCTGATGCCCAGCAGCGCGGCCGCCTCGGTGAGATTGTCGTTGGTGACTTTCAGCGCCGCCTCGACCAGGGCGCGCTCGAACGATTCGACCTCCTTCTCGAGGTTGATCGCCTGGCGTTTCTGGATCGATGCTTCCAGCCCGCTGCGCACGATGCGGCCGGTCTGCGGACGGGTCGGGCTGGTGCCGTCCATTTCGCCGAACAATGCCGCGGCGCCGACCAGGCCGCTCGAGGTGAGGGCGACGCCGCGCTGGATGCGGTTGTCGAGCTCGCGCACGTTTCCCGGCCACGGGTACGTCTGCATCGCCTCGAGCGCCTCCGAGGAGAACCCGGTGACGCCCCGCCGGAGCTTCACCGCGTGGCGGGACAGCAGATGGCCCGCGAGCAGTGGGATGTCCTCGGGCCTCTCACGCAGCGCCGGCAGCGTGATGGGAATGACCGCGAGGCGGTAGTAGAGGTCTTCGCGGAAGGTGCCGGCTTTGACCATCGCGCGCAGATCGCGGTTGGTGGCAGCCACCACGCGCACGTTCGCCTCGCGGACATCGCGGCCGCCGACCGGCGTGTACTCGCCGCTCTCGAGCACGCGCAGGAGCTTCACCTGCGTCTCGACCGCGAGCTCGCCGACCTCGTCGAGGAAGAGGGTGCCGCCGTCGGCCAGCTCGAAGAGCCCCGGCCGGTCCTCGATGGCGCCGGTGAACGATCCTTTGACGTGGCCGAAGAGTTCGCTCTCGAGCAGACTCGGGGTGAGCGCACCGGAGTTGATGCGCACCATCGGTCCGTCCGCGCGCAGGCTCGCGTAGTGGACGGCACGTGCGACCAGCTCCTTGCCGGTTCCGCTCTCGCCCGAGACCAGCACCGTGCTGTCGGTGGTGGACACCTGCTCGATCAGCGCCTGCACGCTGTGGATGGCCTGGCTCGACCCCACGAGGTGCACGGCGGCGCTGCTTTCGCCGGCGGCGCGCGCTGCCAGGTAGTGGTCGCGCGCGCCGAGCGCGCGCGTGATCAGGGTCCGGGCGGCGGTGTTGTCGAACGGCTTGCGCAGGAAATTGTACGCGCCGAGCTGCATCGCGCGCACGGCGGTGTCC
>JACDEN010000541.1 GCA_013816415.1 Planctomycetota bacterium | reverse complement strand
CGTATGTGACGATCGGTATCCTGGGCACCGCCTGCGTGTTCATGCATCTGCGGGTCGGCAGGAAATTGCGCGAGAAGGCGGCTGCCTGAATCGTCTCAGCGATGCGACGTCAGCCGCACACGCCATTCGTCCCGCTGTGTGCGGCCGAAGAAGCTCCAGGCCACGATGCGGCTCTTCTTCTGTCCCTGCTCCAGAGCGATGACGCGGCGCTCGACCGCTCCAGCACCGGTCAGCGCGCGCTCGACCGCAGCGAGGCTGGACGCCTTCGACAGCAGCGTGGTGTACCAGCGGCATGCGGTCGGCAGGCGCGCGCTGTCGGCGATCATCCGCTGCACGAATCCGACCTCGCCGCCAGCGCACCACAGCTCGGCGCCCTGACCTCCGAAATTCCGCGCATCCGCAGCGCCGGTGGGGCCGGCCTTTCCGAGATTCCGCCATTTGCGCCGCGTCCCCTCCTGGGCCTCGCGCTGCGAGGCATGGAAGGGCGGATTGCAGATCGCGACGTCGCAGGTCTCGCCGGCAGCGAGGACACCGGCGACGATCCGCAAAGCCGAAGCCTGCCTGCGGATCTCCACGTGACCGGTAAGCACGGCATTGGCCCGCACGATGCGCTGCGCCGACGCGATCGCGACCGGATCGATGTCCGAGCCGATGAAGCTCCAGCCGTAGGCACCGCGGCCGATGATCGGATAGACGCAGTTCGCGCCGACGCCGATGTCGAGGACGCGCACGTCGGCACCGCGCGGAACCGTTCCACCGTTCGACCCCGCGAGCAGATCCGCGACGTGATGGATGTAGTCGGCGCGGCCGGGGATCGGCGGACAGAGGTAGCCGTCGGGGATGTCCCACCGCGAGACTCCATACACATGCTTCAGGATCGCCTGGTTCAGCGCCTTCACCGCACGCGCATCAGCGAAATCGATGGAGTCGTCGCCGTAGCGGTTGCGCGAGACGAACCGCCCGAGTCCCGGACTCGCCGCCGTCAAAAACACGAAGTCGTAGCGTTGGCGATGGGGGTTGCGCGGATGCATCCCGGATTTCGGAGCCGTGGCAGCGCGGCCCTTGGTGCGCTGGGGTGATGACGGTCGCGGGAGTGTTGCCATGCTGTTCTGCCGCCTCGGCCCAGCATACGAGGTGACCGGGAAATCGTAGCATCGCCCGCCGCGGGGGCCGGTGAGCCCTGAGAGGTGCCGGTGCCACCCCAACCACGACGGCGGCACTCGCCGTCTGAATCATTTCAAACGAGATCCTGACCACCCGCCGCCCCTGGCTCCATGCGAAGAACGCGGCGAAATTGGTGTCAGCAGCGGCAGCAGCCCATAGGATCACTGCTGCGAGGCGATCATGGCGGCTGCACATCCACCCTTGGTGTTCCTCCATTCCGAACAGGGATTGCGGGCAGGCTCGAAAGTGCGCTACGGCTGGTACCTCGTGGTTTTGGACCCAGGCACCTCCACCTGGACGGCCACCCATTCGATGATCGGCGTCATCGGCACATTCGCCTCGCAGGCGCTCGCAGAAGCGGCCTGCACCGCGGTCGATGCCGACAAGAGCCGTCATCCCGGAACGCTGCGCAGATCCGCGATCGGCCTCTGAGGCGCGACGGTGGAATGACCGCCTGGCTCAGCGCGGGCGCGAGAGATCGGGCAGGAAAGCGGTGACCACGCCGATCAGCGGCAGGAACGCGCACACCGCGAACACGTGCTCGATGCTGGTGCGGTCGGCAGCTGCTCCGAGCGCGGCCGCGGCGATGCCGGCCACGCCGAAGGCGAAGCCGAAGAACAGGCCCGAGACCATGCCGACCTTGCCCGGCACCAGCTCCTGGGCGTAGACCAGGATCGCTGAGAACGCCGAGGCCAGGATCAGCCCGATCGGCACTGAGAGCACGCCGGTCCAGAACAGATCGGCATGCGGCAAGGCGATGGTGAACGGAGCGACTCCGAGGATCGACGCCCAGATCACGCGCTTGCGGCCGATGCGGTCGCCGATCGGACCGCCGATGATGGTGCCGGCGGCGATCGCGAACAGGAATGCGAACAGATGCAGCTGCGCCGAGCGCGTCGACACGTGGAAATGGTCGATCAGATAGAAGGTGTAGAAGTTGGTGAGCCCGGCCAGATACACGTACTTGGAAAAGACCAGCAGCCCGAGGATGCCCAAGGTGGCCGCGACCCGCGCCGGCGAGAGATGCGCCGACGCGCTTTCTGCCGGCATCGCCCGTGCCGCCTGCTGCTGCCGATGCCGGCGATACCACGAGCCGACGCCGATCAGGATGACCATCGCGGCGAGCGTGCCGACCGCGCACCAGCGGATGGCGCCGTATCCGCGTGGTATGATCACCAGCGCCGCCAGCAGCGGGCCGAGCGACGAGCCGAGATTGCCGCCGACCTGGAACACCGATTGCGCGAGTCCATGGCGGCCGCCCGAGGCGATGCGCGCGAGCCGCGAGGCCTCGGGATGGAACACCGCCGATCCGGTTCCGATCAGCGCCGCGGCGGCCAGCAGCATCGCGAACGAGGTCGCTGCCGCGAGCAGCAGCATGCCAGCCATCGTCGAGCCCATGCCGATCGCCAGCGAATACGGCATCGGCCGCCGATCCGTGTAGAGGCCGATGAGCGGCTGCAGCAGCGACGCCGTGACCTGGTTGGCGAGCGTGATCGCGCCGATCTGGCTGAAGGTGAGGTGGAAGGAGTCCTTCAACAGCGGATAGATCGCCACCACCACCGACTGCATGAGGTCGTTGAGCAGGTGCGAGACGGTCAACGCCGCGAGCACCATCGCGAAGGCGTGCTGGAACGGCGGCGGGGACTGCGGCGACGAGTGCGGCGGGAGCGGCGGGAGCGGAAGCGCTGAGCTGGTCACGTCGGGCACAGCGTCCGCGACGGCGATCGCAGGGCCAGCGATGGCTATCGCGGAATCGGGATCCGCGACGGCAGAGCCAGCGAGGCCGCCGCGGCGACGACGAACGCCACCGCATAGATGCCGCAGCCGAGCCACGGACCGGAGCCGCTCATCGGCAGCACGATGCCCAGCGCGGCGCTGCCGGCGAGCGCGCCGAGGTAGCGCATGGTGCTCAATGCTCCGGCGGCGCTACCGCTGCGCTCGCGCGGGGCCGATCCCAAGGC
>JACDEN010000540.1 GCA_013816415.1 Planctomycetota bacterium | reverse complement strand
CACATGGAGCGGTTCGGCGCGCACGAGGTCGTGGATGCGGAGTATGAGCGGTTATTGGATGAATGTCGCGAGCCGCGCTTTTTTGCGTGATCGGGGGCCAGGCGTTGCCACCTGCGTCCTGCGTCCTGCGTCCCGCTCCCTCGGGCGCCAAGCGGCGGTGGCGGCATACAATCGGCGAAGCCGATGCCGCCACGTTTTCGGCGGAACGCCGAAAACGAGCCGCGCCAAAGCCCGGGGGTAGGCCCGCAGGGCCGTAGGGGCGCAGCCCCTGCACAAAAAGCCTACTCTTTTCCCTTCGTCGCGATCAGCGCATAGCTCGAATCGTCGCCGGGCGTGGATTTCTTGGTATGCAGCAGCGTGTCGAGCACGTTCTGGAGATTGGCCTTGGTGAACGGTTTGGCCATGAACCGGGTGCGCACGTCGCGCAGCTCGTCGGCGAGGTTGTCGCCCTTGGTCATGCCGCTCACCAGCACGATGGGCAGGCGGTCGCCGGCGGCGCGCAGCTGGCGCAGGATGCTCACGCCGTCGACGTCGGGCATGCGGCAGTCGAGGATCATCGCGGTGAATTCCTTGCGACGCTCCGCGAGCAGGCTCTGGCACGCCAGGCCGCCCGACGCGGTCTCGCAGACGTAGCCGAGCGCGACCAGCATCTCGCTGGTGAGCTCGCGCATGAGTTCATCGTCGTCGACCACCAGGATGCGCTTGGTGGTGAACTGCACCGAGGTCGTGCGCTCCTGGGTGATCTGCTGCGGCGCCCGGTCGTGGCAGGGCAGCGTGATGGTGAAGCACGTGCCCTCATCAGGCTCGGAATCGCAGACGATGGTGCCGTCCGCCTGGGTGACGATTCCCTGCACCGCCGCCAATCCCAGACCATGGCCGGTCGCCTTGGTGGTGAAATAGGGCTCGAACAGGTGGGCGCGCACCGCCGCATCCATGCCGCAGCCGTGGTCGGCCACCTGCAGGCGCACGTGCGTGTCATCGAGCAAGGCCAAGGACACCCGCACATCGCCGGAGAGTCCCAGATAGCTCTCGGCGGCGTTCATGATCAGGTTCACCAGCACCTGCTGGAACTGCGCCGGATCGAAATCGACCGGCGGCAGGCCGGGGGTGATGTCGAGCTGGATCGAGACGCCCTTCGGCATGGTGTGCCGCAGCAGGTCCTCGAGCTGGCGCGTCTCCTCGCCGAGGTCGAGCGGCTTGGTCTCGATGCTGCCACGTCCGGTGTAGGCGAGGATCTGCCGCACCAGGCCAGCCGCGCGGTCGACGCCCTGCAGCAGGCGCGACAGCCGGCGTTTTCCGGGTTCATCGGATTCGACCAGCGGGGTCAGCAGCTCGGCATTGCCGCGGATGGCTCCGAGGATGTTGTTGAAATCGTGCGCGATGCCGCTCGCCAAAAGGCCCAGGCTCTCGTTGCGCTGCGCGAGCTGCAGCTGGTGGCTGAGGTCGCGGCTCTGCTGCTCGGCTTCGGATTCGGCGGTCAGATCGAGGCAGATGCCGTCGAGATCGATGCCGTCGACGCCGTCGGTGGGCACCGCGTGCAGCATCAGGTGGCGCAGCCGCTGGTGTCCGGGATGCCGCAGCCGGAAGCGGTACCGCACCGGCTGGTGCGCTCCTCCCGCAATCACCGCCCACAGCTGCATCAAGGCGCTGCGATCCTCGGGCTCGATCTGCTCGAAGAGCTTGCCCGGTTCATTCCGATACCGTTCGAAGGGATGACCGACGATCGGCTCGATCGATGGGCTCGCCTGCTGCAGCGTGACGACTCCGGTCGGGCTGACGTGCAGGCGGAACGCGCAATATCCTTCAGCGAGATCGACCAGCCGATGGTAATGGTCGCGGCTCTCGACCAGCGAACGCTGCTGACGGCGCAGGATCGAGATCAGCACCAGCAGCGCGGCGCCGACGGCGACCAGGGTGCCCCCGAGGTAGACCAGTCGGCGGCTCCGGTCATCGGGCACCTGGTAGAAGTGTCCGTCCGGCACGGCCGCCGGCAGACCGGCAGCGGTCATCATCGCGGCGACGTTGCGCATGCGCTCGGGATTGATCTCTCCGATCGGGAAGCGGTCGGTGTCGATGAGCTCCTGCAGGACGCCGGCTTCCTCGAGCAGGTGATCGCGGGTCTGCGCCTGCCACCGGCTCGGCCGCGCGGTGAGGATGTGATCGGCGATCTCGGCGTGGTGCGACAGCGCGTACTGCCAGCCTTTCATGCTCGCCCGGCGGAACCGCTCGACCAGCGCCGGATCATCGCGCCACAGCTGGCCGCGGCACATCAGGCCGTCGCCCGGGAAGATCGTCTTCCTTGGCGAGCACGACAGGATGCGGGTCGGGATGCCGGCGCGCCGCAGCCGCAGCGGCTCGTTGGCGACATGGCCGGGCAGCACCCACAGGTCGCCCGAGACGAAGCGGTCGTAGTCCTCGGGCAGCTTCCCGCGCGGGAAGAAGGTCGCCGGATCCTGGCCGATCGCCTTGAGCGAGGTCCACAGGTCACCCTCCTGGGCGAACGTCGGCCCGACGAGATGCGATTTGGGAACCGCGACGATGTCCTCGAGCGTGCGATACGGACTGTCCGACCGCACGATGAGCACACGCTGGTTGTTCTGGTAGATGATCGCCACCAGGAACGCATCGCGTCCCGCGGCCCAGTCGCTGAAGATGCGGTTGTTGGACACCGCGAACTCGGCCTTGCCCGCGAGCACATCATCGGTCGGAGTGGTTCCGGGAGCCAGCTCCTCGATCTCGACCTCGAGCCCTTCGTCGCGATAGAAGCCGCGCAGGTCCGCCGCGTAATAGCCGGCGAACTGGAATTGGTGGAAGTAGCTGAGCCGAAGCGTCACGTGCCGGCTCTCGGCCGCCTCGCTGGTGGCAGCCGTCAGGACCGCTGCCAGGACCATCGCGCAGGTCGACCAGGCCGCACCGGGCGTCATGAGTCGGGGCATCTCCCGTAAGTATGGCCTACGAATCGGTCACTGCATAGCCTGGGGGGCATTTATCGGCAGCAGGCGCCTATTCCAGGACCGCAATCCAGGCCGCCAACGCTGGCATTCCCGCCCCGCAGGTGCTACATGCTGATCATGCGCGCCGTCACCGCCCTGGTTCTCGGCCTGAGTCTCGCCGGGTCGGCCGACCTGG
>JACDEN010000539.1 GCA_013816415.1 Planctomycetota bacterium | reverse complement strand
CGTTGCCCAACCGGACACGGTATGGACGCCCGAATCCTCGAGCCCGGTCTGGTCCGCGCCCTTGGTGAACGACGGCGGTTGATTGGCGGGCTGATTCGCGATCACGTACGACGCGACCAGCGAGGTGCTCTCGGTCCAGCCGGTCCGGAACGCGCGCGCGGTGATGGTCGCGCTGGCGGCGAGATGGATAGGACCTGACGCGAGGAACGACGACGTGGTCGGCGTCGAGCCGTCGAGGGAATAATAGATCAGGGCTGACGGCGTCGCGGTCGCGAGGAACACGTCTTGCGGAGCATTGTAGGTGCCAGCCGCTGGTGAAGCGGTGGGCGGTGCAACCTGGAAGGCGTACACGCCGACCGCGACCGCGCCTTCGAAGTAGCCATTGGCGAAGCCGCGCGCGCGAACCGTGGTGTTCGACGACACGGTGATGGGAGTCGCATACGTCGGACTCGCGACCGTGGGTTCCGTGCCGTCGGTTGAATAGTGGATGGAGGTACCCGGCGTGGTCGAACTGATGGCCACCGAAACGGGGACCGAGTAGGTGCCTGGGGCTGGAGAGAACGTGGGCGTGGCTCCGACCTTGTTGACGCCGGTGATGATATAGGTCACCACGACTTCCTGACTGGCCACCCCATCGAGGAACGACTGCACGCGCAGCGTGGTGGTGGTCGCCAACTGAATGGGACGGCTGTACAGCGACGACAGCGGCGTGATCGCCGAACCATCGATGGAAATGCGGGTGTCGGCTTCTTTCGGCTGCTGCTTGATCACGACCATGACCGTGTGGTCGTAGGTCCCTCCGTTGGGCTTGACGTCGGGCGCGTCCAGCGACCAGGCAGGAAGAGTGATCGCGAGGAGGAAGGCCAGGAGCGCGTAGCGATGCATGGTTGACCCAAATGTATGCGTTACAAAAGCAAGGCCCTTTGGTCTAACGCTCGACAATGCGGAGTGCAACCTGCTCTCAATCGTTTGTCCTACCTGGACTTATAGCGGCACAACACTTGGTTGCTTCGGGTTTTAAATTTAACTCACGTCATAACTTGAGTAATAGTTTATATTTATCCTTTTTTCGACGCTCGGGTGAGGTCGCGAGATGCCTGACGGCGGCCAGGTCAAACGTCCGGTCAAACAGCCCGGAGCGGCATGGAGCTTTCTACCATTCGTATGAAGACTTATCGTACAGCTGCATGGGTTCTCGCCTCTTTCACGCATTCATGGCAGCGACTGCGCTCGGTCTCGCCGCTGGTTCGACGGTCCTCAACGCCGCGGAGACCCAACCGGTCAAGGTGCGCGAGATCACGGACGGCATCACGCTGGTGGTCGAGGCTTCGGTCGGAGGAGTACCGGTACCGATCTCGGTGCGGCTCGACTATGTCGCCCTGACTGAAAAGGGAGCGGTGGACGCTGAGCACCCGAGCCCCTCCGCTGAGTTCGTCAAACACTGGTCTCCGCCAGCGTCCTCCGTCGTGCTGATGGACCAGACCGGCGGCTTTCGCACCGATGCGTTCGGCAAGGTGCTCGCCGTGGTGTGCCGCGATGCCACCGAACCATCTGAAACCGGTGTTCCCATCCAGGTGCGCCACTGTCTGCAGGAAGATCTCATCCGCGCGGGCTGGGCGACGTATCGGACGGCCGAGGGCGAGGCGCCGTATCCGCTGCATGACATGCTGATGGCTGCAGAGAAAGACGCGCGCGAGGCGAAGACGGGGGCGTGGGCGCCTCCGACCACGACCGAGCCAGCAAAATCTCGATAGGTAGAGAGGCGCCGAATCTCAGGCGGCGACGGTTCATGCACGTTGATCTCACCCGTCAAACCGGTGAAAGCGGGACTCGATCCGATCAACAAGCTCATCGACCGCAATCCGAGCGACAAGTACGGTGGCGGTCGAGGTGCGGTGAGCGGCGACGAGAGACGACCGTTGAACTGGCACCGTGGCCACTAGAAGGTAGGTATGCATCATCTCCGGACCGACAAGGGCGATCAATCCCTTGTCACGATTGCAGTTACCACGGGTGAACCTTGAGCGACGAGCCGCGTTTACCTCCTGACATGAGCGCCGCCGCGTCTCTGACTTCGACCGCCGCCGACGCCACCGGTGGGCCTGCGCGTGCGGCGACCGACTCCGATGTGCTGCTCATGGAGCGCATCCGCGATGGCGACCAGGAGGCGGTGGTCGCGCTGGTCGGACGCTTCCAGAACGAGCTCGTGGGATTCTTCTACCATCAATGCTGGGACCAGCTGGTCGCCGAGGAGCTGGCGCAGGACGTATTCGTGAACGTCTACCGCTCGCGCAGCCGCTATCAGGCCACCGCCAAGGTCCGCACCTACCTCTACCGCATCGCGCACAACCTGTGGATCGACCACCTGCGGCGCCAGAAGCGCCACCTCAGCCTGGATGCCGAGTTCGGCGAGCAGTCGATGCGCCTGGTCGACGTGCTCAAGGCGCCCGATGCGCCCGAGGACACCTCCGGCCGCGACCACCAGGTGCGCGAGCGTATCCACGAAGCGCTCGCGAATCTTCCAGAAGGCCAGCGCGAGGTGTTCGTGCTGGCGAACAACCACGGGATGAAATACCAGGAGATCGCCGCCATCCTGCACATCCCGGAAGGCACCGTCAAAAGCCGCATGCACAACGCCGTCCGCGCCCTGCGCGACGAGCTCACCGACCTGATCGAATCATGACCGACACCGATCCACTCCTGCGCGCAGTCGCCGATGGCGACCCAGCCTGCCCTGACGGACGCGCCCTCGCGCGGTTGGGTGCGCTGGTGCGCGATCACGCCCGGCCGCCGGCGCCGATCGATGTCGCAGCGGCGGTGCGCGCGCGCATGCGTGGCGAAGCTGCGTTCGCAGACGACGATTCCGACCAGAGCGCCGAGGACATCGAGCGCGCGCAGATCGACCGTGCCTATGACGGCGACGGCTCGACCGACGAGCATCTGGCGCGCCTTGGCGATCTGGTGCGCAGCGCCGCCGATCTGCCGCGCCCGGTCGACCTCATCGAACGCGTGCGCGCGAAGCTGCGCCAGTCCGCGAATCAGCCGTCGATGCCGACGCTCGACGGCGGCAGCCGCTGGCGCATCTGGAGCGCGGTCATCGCCTCGCACGTCGCCGCGCTGGTGGTGGTGGCG
>JACDEN010000538.1 GCA_013816415.1 Planctomycetota bacterium | reverse complement strand
CGCTGACTCCGTCTACTCGGCGAGCGAGCAGCTGACCTGGAACGGCGATCGCGAGGTCTACGAGCTGCCGGCGAACCCGCCCGCCATCGACGACCTGCACCGCTCCCGCGTCGACTGCAAACGTCCCGGCCAGGCCTTCAAGGCGCGGTCGATGGTGGAAATTGCGGACCACAGCGACCGCTACAACGGCTTGGCCGAGGTCGCGATGGTCGGCGGTCAGGACAATGGCCCCCTTCCGGGCCGCGCCCCCGCCGCCTTGAAGGCGACCCCGATCGCGGCGATGGACGATGCGTACGGCTCAGGGGCTCCGGTGCACAGCCACCCCATGCCGGTCGCCGCCTGGAATACCGATCCGACGAACTTCCGCGGCTCGGGAACCTCGCTGTATCCAGTGACGCCGGTGGCCGCCTCCCGCGATGATCAGACCGATTGGTGTCCTCCCCGCCGGTGACCGGGTGTCGCTGGCGTCAGCTTCCGGCCTCGTCGTCGTCCTGATGATGAGGACCATCGCCACCATGCGGATCATCGCCATCGCCCTGTTCACCTTCGCAGCTGCGCTGCCGGCCGGCGCCATGGACGACGTGTCGCGGCAGAAGGCCAAGGATGAACTGCTCGCGCTGGGCAAGGAGCTGTCCGTCTTGTCGCGGGCGTTCAATCTGGTGCACGAGGTGGCGGCGCCGTGCGTGGTGTCGATCCATACCCGGGTCTCCAATCCATTTCCCTGGGGCGGCCAGGTGACCGCCGGCGAGGTCGAGGTCGGTGAAGGCTCGGGATTCATCTTCTCGGCCGATGAGCACGCGAGCTTCATCCTCACCAACGCCCACGTCGTGCTGCAGACCAATCACGAGCAGGAGTTCGTGCGCGCACGCGACAACAAGCCGGTCGGATACGATCGGCTGGTGGTGCAGCTGAACGACAACCGCCAGGTCGAGGCCGAGTATGTGGGCTTCGACCTGAGCACCGATCTCGCGGTGCTTAAGGTGGCGATCCCGCGCCTACCGACCTGCGACTGGGGCAACTCCGATCAGGTGCATGTCGGCGACTGGGTCGTCGCGCTGGGATATCCGCTGGGCGTCGGCTACAGCGCCACCTCGGGCATCATCTCGGCCACCGACCGTTCGACCGGGATCTACGAGGCGGTCCGCGGGCTCGAGTCGTTCATCCAGACCGACGCCGCGATCAATCCGGGAAACAGCGGCGGACCGCTGATTTCGATCGAGGGCCGCATCATCGGCGTGAACGCCAACATCCTCAGCCGCACCGGCTCGAACATCGGCATCGGCTTCGCCATCCCGTCGAACCTCGCGCGCCATGTCGGCGAAGACCTGCTCGCGCATGGCCATGTGCGCTGGCCGGGGATCGGCATCGACATGGACGTGCTCGCGCCGGAGCAGGCGCAGGAGCTGGGCCTGGCGCCGGTGCAGGCGGTGCGCGTGATCCAGGTGCTGGCGAAGACCCCGGCCAAGGCCGGCGGCCTGGAAGTGAACGACATCATCCTCGCGGTGAACCAGCTGCCGATCCAGAGCCTGATGCAGTTCCGCGCGCGCGTCGCCAGCTGCCGGGTCGGCGAGGCGATGGGGCTGCGCATCTGGCGCGGGGGCAAGCTCCTCGACAAGCAGGTCGTGCCCGTCGACCGCGATGAGATCATCAAGCAGCGCGCGCAGCTCGAGGACGCCTCGGGCGATGCGCACGATGTCGAGCTCAAGGGATTCGGCCTGCGTCTCGGCACCGACGATCGCCCAGGCCTGGTGGTGACCCAGGTGGTCGAAGGCACGCCGGGCGACGCCGCCAAGCTGCAGGTCGGAGACCGCCTGCTGCACGAGCACTCGCTGCATGAACTGCGCACGCTCGCGGACGCCGCCAAGCTGGCCAAGCTCCGCGAGATCACCATCGAGGTGTTCCGGGATGGGCGCAGTTATTGGGTGAGGATGAGGAGGTAGGGGAAGGTCGGACGTTCTGATTCTGGGTTCTGCGTTCTGGGTTCTGCGTTCGGACTGCAACGCGATGCTGCTCACGCAGTGATAGAACTCAGAACCGAGAACCCCGAATCTTCTCCCACCCTACCCCCGCCCTACCCCCGCCCTACCCTCGCCCTACCCCCCCACCATCCCGATATACGGCAGCACCACCGGCAACCGCCACACCAGCGCGTAGAGCAGGAACAATCCGAAGACCACGAGGATGTGAACGACGAGGCCGGGCGCCGGGATCGGCAGCGCCTGGGTGACGCGGTGGGTCTGGGCCACGCTCTTGATGGCCAGCGCCTGGACCAGGTACATGACGCCGCCGAGAACGCCGGCGACCACCGCCATGGTGAACAGCACCTTGCCCCAGTTCGGCAGCGGCGATGCCGAGACCTGCCGCTGCAGCAGCTCGTTGCCGGCGCCGACCAGCAGCACGCCCTCGGTGGCGATCAGATTGCGATGGCGCAGCCACCGCGGGGCGGCCTTCTCCGTGCGTCTGGTGCTCATGCCGCGCAGTATCGATGCCACCGCCGGGAAAGAAGCGGGGCCGGGGTCGGATGGCAGTCGTGGCGGCAGGCGCCCAGGCATCGCACTGGACGCCGCCGCGCCTGGCTCCCATGCTCCGCGCGTGCTGACCAAACGCGTCATCGTCTGCCTGGACGTCCGCAACGGTCAGGTGACCAAGGGCGTGAAATTCCAGGGCAACGTCGACCTCGGCGATCCGGTCGACTATGCGCGGCGCTATTATGAACAGGGCGCCGACGAGCTGGTGTTCTACGACATCACCGCCTCGGCGGAGCGGCGCGGACTGTTCGTCGACGTCGTGCGCCGCGTCGCCGAGGCGATCTTCATCCCATTCTCGGTCGGCGGCGGCATCCGCTCGGTCGAGGCCATGCGCGAAGTGCTGCTCGCCGGCGCTGAAAAGGTCAGCATCAATTCACCGGCAGTGCGCGACCCCGCCCTTATCACCGCCGGCGCGCGCGCGTTCGGCAGCCAATGCGTGGTGCTCGGCATGGATGCCAAGCGCGTCGACGCCACCGCGGCGATCCCGAGCGGCTACGAGGTGGTGATCGACGGCGGACGCACGCCGACCGGCAAGGACGCGGTCGCGTGGGCGCGCGAAGCCGAGGCGCTGGGCGCGGGCGAGCTGTGCCTGAACGCGATCGACAC
>JACDEN010000537.1 GCA_013816415.1 Planctomycetota bacterium | reverse complement strand
ACCCACACCAGGTGGTGCATGCGCGGATGGCTGAGCGCCCCCGCAGCCCGAGCGTGCGGTATTCGTGGGCGATCTCGTCGATGCGCCCGACCTCGCCCAGCGCGCGCAGACGGTACATCGCCAGCATCGGGTCGCGGTCGCGCTCCTCGGGATCGATGGCATCGATCACAGCGAGCAGCTCGTCCCATCGCTGGGCGACGTGCAGGCGCATCACTGTGATCGCGCGCCGCGCAGCCTCGGAGGCCCCCTCCGCCGGCGCCAGCAGCTGCTGCGCCGCCTCGATGTCCCCGGTCTCGGCTTCAGCGGCCGCCAATCCCATCGCGGTGAACGAGCGCATGCCTGCGGTCGGCCGCAGCACGAGCAGGAGCCACGACAACGCGCGCGCGCTGATCCACCGGCGACGGTCGAGCGCACCTTGAAAGGCGACGGTGAGCAGCGCGGGACACACGATCGCCACCGCGTAGCCACCGGCCGCCACATATCCGGCGATGGCAGGAGCCCACAGCCAGCAGACCGCGGCCGCGACCAGGATCACCGAACACACCACCAGCAGCTCGCGGGCGTCGGCGCGCGAGCGGTTGGCGGCCTGGATCGCGGTCAGGACCAGGGCGATCCCCGCGACCCAGAGCAGGATCCCGTTGCCGTCCATCCGGGGGTCAGCCCGCGGCCGCGAGCTTCCCGAGCATCGCCACCTCGGCGCATTGCACGGCATTCAGAGCCGCGCCCTTGAGCAGCTGGTCGCCGACCACCCACACATCCAAGGTGTTGTCCTGGCTGAGATCCTTGCGGATGCGCCCGACGTAAACGTTGTCCTGGCCGGCGACGTCGGTGGGCATCGCCCAGCGGTTCTTGGCGCGGTCCTCGAGCACGGTCACGCCCGGCGCCTTGCGCAGGATCTCGTACGCGCGCTCGACCGACATCGGCTTGGTGAACTCGATGTTGAGCGCTTCCGCGTGGGTGCGCAGCACGGGCACGCGCACGCAGGTGCCGGTGATGCAGATCGTCTGGTCGTTGAGGATCTTGCGCGATTCCTTCAGCAGCTTGATCTCCTCCTCGCAGTAGCCGTTGTCGGTCATCGGCGAATTGTGTGGGAAGAGATTGAACGCGTACGGATGCGGCAGCACCTTGGGCGTGAACTCCCTGCCCTCGAGGTAGGCCTTGGTGCCGTCCTTGAGCTCCTCCATCGCCGCGTGGCCGGCGCCGGACGCCGCCTGGTAGGTCGCCGCGACCAGACGCTTCACCGGCACCGCGCGGTGCAAGGGCGCGAGCGCCATCAGCGCTATGATGGTGGTGCAGTTGGGGTTCGCGATGACGCCCTTGTGCGTGCGCGCGGCCTCGGGATTGATCTCGGGAACGACCAGCGGCACGCCCTCCTCCATGCGGAAGGCGGAGCTGTTGTCGACCATCAGGCATCCGGCCTTCACGCAGGACTCGCGGTACTCGCGTGAGATCTTCGCGCCGGCGCTGAACAGGGCGAGGTGGCAGCCGACGAAGCTGTCGTGGTTCAGTTCGGTGACGGTGAGGTCCTTCCCCTTGAAGGCGAGCTTGGTGCCGGCGCTGCGCTTGGAGGCGAGCAGCACCAGCTTGTCGACGGGGAAGTTCCGCCGCTCGAGCACGCGCATGAACTCGACGCCGACGGCGCCGGTCGCACCGACGATGGCGACTTGGTAACCCATGGGATCCGATCCTTCGCCGCGGGGAACTGTGAACCGCAGGCGCGCCACATGGTGCCGCCACCGACGGCAGGGCAAGCGGAGCGCCCGCCCGCTGCGGTCCTAGCAGGCGGCTCCGCCGGTCAGGGCGCCGGATCGCCGGGGAAGAACGATTCGAACGTTCCCAGGTTGTGCCCGCAGAGCCCGGAGCCGAGCCACACCGCCAGCATCAGGAACGCCAGCGACGACATCAGCCGGCCGATCCCCACCGCCTCGACCTTGCTGTCGCCGCTCCAACGGATCAGACCGAGCAGGTAGATCGCGATCACCAGCGCGCAGGCCGACCAGCTGGCGATGGTGAAGGTGCGTCCGATCACGCCCCATCCCCAGGCGTAGTCGCAGATCGCGAGGAACTTCAGCGCGGCGGCGATCTCGACCAGGCCGCCCACCACCTTGAACTCGTTCATCCACGAGCCCGCGCGCGGCATCGCGCGCAGGATGCCCGGGCTCATGGCGAGCAGGAAGAATGGCACCGCGATGGTGCCGCCGTAGACCGCCATGCCCTCGACCGCACGGATCCAGCGGCCGGAGGCGACCGCCTCGGCCAGCACCGTGCCCGCGAACGGAGCGGCGCAGCTGAAGGCGGTGACGGCGAAGGTCAGGCCCATGATCAGCGCGCCGGCGTAGCCGCTCTTGCCGCCGCCGATCTTCGTCTCGAGGTTGCCCGGAAGGCGCAGCAGGAAGGCGCCGAGGAGACTGAAGCCGAGCACCACGAACATCACGGCGATCACCAGGTTGGTGATCGGATGGCCGGCCACGGTCGACAGCGAGGAGTGGAGGACGCCGGTGATCAGCACGCCGAGGCCGACGAAGCAGGCGACGATGCCGACCGCGTAGAACAGCGCGAGCGGCAGCAGGCTCTTGCCGCCCGCCGCCTGCTTGGCGAAGAAATTGACGGTGAACGGGATCATCGGATAGGTGCACGGCATCAGCAGGGTGATCAGACCGCCGAACACGGCGAGCAGCCAGAATCCCGACGACCCGCCGGTGCCGGCATCGGATCCCGCGCCGCCGTCGAGGAAGGCCTGGAAGCGCGCGAGCGTCGCGGTGTCCTCGGGCGGGAACACCTCGCTCCAGCGCGCCTCGATCTCGGGTCCGCCCGCCGCGCCCTTCGCGATGCGCACGTAGAGCGGTCGGTTCTGAGAATGGAAGCGCTCCTGCTGCCACTGCGCCAGGTCGCCGTGCGGCGGATCGGTGTCGACGCGGATCGGCGCCAAGGAGTTGAGCGCCTTGATCACCGACGCGACACGGAACACCGACTTCTCCATCTTCTGGCAGTTCACGCACGACGGACCGGTGAAATCCAGGAACGCCGGCTTGCCCGTGGCGAGCGCCTCGGCGATCGCCGCTTCGGCATCGGCGACCGAGGCCGGCCGCCGCCACCGGATATCCCCGCCGCGCTCAGCGTCATTGCGGATCAGTTC
>JACDEN010000536.1 GCA_013816415.1 Planctomycetota bacterium | reverse complement strand
GGCCTGACCGGCGCGTACCAGCACATCGGCGACGGTGACCATTTCGATCTCCTCCGCGCCCGGAGCGAGCACGACGAGCACGTTCGCGACCGGCGCCGCGGTGGTCATGGGAGTGTCACCTGGGAGGCCTCCGGTGCGCGCCGTTGATCGGCGGAAGCACCCGTGGAGTATTGGCTTTCGCGGCACCCGTTCAAGGTGCGCACCGAGGTCCCGATGCCCGCCAACCGCCTGGTCACCGCCTTTTTGGGGGCGTCATGCCTGCTGGCGGCCGCGCTGGGCGCCCATTCCGCCGAGCCCGGCAACGACCAGGCGCTGCTCGATCGCATCGTCGCGGTGCAGGCGAAGGCCGTCAGCATGAAGGCGGTCTTCGCGCAGCGGACGACGAACACCACGGCGCCCGACGATCCACCGCGGGTGATGCGCGGTCATTTCGAGCTGGTGCCGCCGGACCGCTACAACCTGGTGCTCACCAGTCCCGGCGATGCGGATTGGCGGCAGCGCTTCGTGTGCGACGGCCGACTCAGCGCCGAGATCGAGCAGGTGGTTCCGGATCTCGAGCCGACGCTGGTGGTCCGTCCAGCGGCCGAAGGCGATGCTGGAATCCGGCGCATCATCAGCTGCGCGCGCGGCGATCTCACTGAGCTCGGCAAGGATTTCTCCATCCGCGCCACGGCGCGCGAGCAGGGTGGCGCGCTGGTGGTCCTCTCGCCGGCGACCGCGGACGTCGCGAAGGAGGTCGACCGCGTGCGCATCGAACTCGGCAAGGACCTGCGGGTCACGGCGCTCACCCTCGATCAGCCAGGCGGCGCGCGCATCGCTGTCACCATCGAATCCGCGGAATACGACGCCGCCATCGCGCCCGAGACCTTCGCGATCCCTGCCAAATAGGGTATACTCGCTGGTGGCCGACCGATTGGACAGCTTCCAGCGCTGCTACTGCACCGGCGTCCTGCGCGCAGCGGTGCTGGAGGCCATCCGCGTGGGGAAGTGCGCGACCATCGACGAACTGCGCCGCGCGACCGGCGTCTGCTTCGGCTGCCAGACCTGTCTGTCGGAGCTCGAGCAGCTGCTGCGCGAAGAGGTCGCGCGTGCGCAGCTCGGCACCGAGCGGATCGTCCCGCCGGCGTGAGCCGCGCGCGGCCGGCGCACGTCCATCGCTCTTCCACCGCTTGGCTCGACCGCGCCCGGCGCAGACTCGGCGGACATGACGATCAGCTTCGCCGCCGCCCGCGATCTCGCCTCCAGGACGTCCGGCATGGATGGCGGAGAAGCCGGGGAATTCCTCGACCTGCTGATGGCCGCGACGCTCGACGTGGCGGACGGCGCGGCGCTCCTGGTCGCGCTCGCTGAACGCGGCGAGACGGCTGCGGAACTCGCGGCGATGGTGCGAGGTCTGCTCGAGCGCGCCGTGCGCATCCCGCCGGCCACGCGCTGCCTCGACCTCTGCGGCACCGGCGGCAGCGGATTGTCGCGCTTCAATGTCTCGACCACCGCCGCGTTCGTTCTCGCCGCGGCGGGCATCCCGGTCGCGAAGCACGGCAACCGCGGATCCGTGCGCCCCAATGGCAGCTTCGATTTCCTCGACGCCGTCGGCATCCCGTTCGCGCAGACGCCCCGCGCCCACGCCGAGCTGCTCGAGCGCACACGGCTCTGCTTCCTGTTCGCGCGCGCCATGCATCCTGCCGTCGCCGCGGTCGCGCCCTACCGCAAGGCCGCGGGACGCCGCACGATCTTCAACCTCGCCGGTCCGCTCGCCAATCCCTGCCGGCCGGCGCGCCAGATCATCGGCGTATCATCGTGGGCGACCGCCGGGGTCATCGCCGGAGCGCTACGCGAACTCGGTGTCGAACGCGCGCTGGTGGTCCGCGGCGAGCCAGGCATCGACGAATACTCGGTCAGTGGCGACACCCGCTGGCTCGAGGTCACGCCGTCCGGGGTGGTCGAAGGGTTCCGCCGCAGCGGCCCGGGCGTTCCGTACGCAGACATCCCCGGAGGTGATGCGGGTGACAACGCCGCCTCGTTCGCGCGGCTGTTCGCCGGAGAGGGTCCGCAGGCGCTGCTCGACCTCGTCGCCCTCAACGCTGCGGCCGCCCTCGACCTGTGGCGGGACCGGCCGATCCTGGCGGACGGCGCATCGCTCGCGGAAGCCACCGAGCTGATCGTCTCGGGGCGGGCCCTGCGCTCCTTCCAGGACCATCAGCGCCTGGCGCGCGACCTGGGTGCCGTCGCTCCGGGCGGGCTGCCCGGAACGCCGGGCCTCGGCTCGGCAAAAAGTTGAAATCAAAGAAGTTAAGGTATAATGGATGGGCAGTGCGCACCGCTCGTCAGAGGGGAGGCCTGCTGCAATCTCCTGATCCCTCTCTCCTGCCGGGGTCAGGAGACGCACACAGGCCAGGAATCATGGCAAGGACGAGCAGTCGTTTACTTTTAACCTTGAAATTCCCAAAATCAGGGTAGACTGCTTGCGCAATTTTTACGCAAGTTTGCATGGGTTTTGCGCAGGTTCTGCGTAACCATCTGCAGGCAAACGTACTGATCGCCGAGGGCCGAGGATGCCCCGCACGCTCATTTCAAAATCATCATGTAAGGAGACTTCATGCGCATCGCCGTACGTGCCACCGAGGAAGCCATCATCCGCTTGCTTCGCGCCGGCCACCCGCTCCCGGGTGATGTCGTTGACCGCGAACTGGAAACCCGCCTGCCGGTGTTCCAGAGCGTGGAGGCCGTCCCGGTCAAGAACTACGGCTTGGAAGGCGCTGGACGCATCGTCGTGGCTCGCGGCCGCAAGGATGTCTGGTTCGTCGATATCAAACGACGCGCGGGCAAGATTTCGGTGAAGGACGGCGAGGTTTTCGTCGACCTGCGGGACAAGCTCCAGCAGCGCTACCCTGGCCAGAAGGTGACCGGCTGGCTGGTGACCACCGCCGATGTGGACACCAAGGCCAAGAGCTTCATCGCCGAGAAGGGTTGCTTCGCGACTTCTGGCGCGGCTAAGAGATAAAATCAGGGGATTCGCCCCCGAACCCCCGCGACCTTTGTCGCCGTTCGAACCCGGCTGGGAACCAGCCGGGTTCGTCGCGTGATGGGCTTCGCCCATTTTATCACGCTTTTAGTCGGGGGCTGTCGCCCCCAAACC
>JACDEN010000535.1 GCA_013816415.1 Planctomycetota bacterium | reverse complement strand
GGTCGGGGTCACGCTGTCCCTGGCCGACAGCCAGATCGCTGGTCACGCACTTGCGCTCGAGGTGACGCTCATCAGCAGCGACTCCGCATTCAAGCGTGTGCGCGGGCTGACCGTGAAGGACTGGTCCAAGTCGTAGATTGCTGACAGATGCAGGTGGGCTGGTTTGGGATCGGCTGTAACCGATGGGACGCTCCTGGCGTTTTACCGGACATGCCGCTCCCCCGCTCCATCCTCACCGCCTGCATCCCCGCTGTCCTCTTCTCCCTGCTCGGCTGCGGAAAAACCCAGCCGCACGACGATCCCAGCCCGCCGCCGCCCGTCATCGAGGCGACGATCGCGATCGACGCCGCCACCATCGTCCGGGATATCCCGGCGACGATCTATGGCACCAACATCGAATGGATCAATGAAGCCAACGGCATCTGGGATCCCGCTGCCGACGCGATCAAGCCGTGGCAGGTCGATCTGGCGCAACAGGCGGGGATCTCGACCGTGCGCTTTCCAGGCGGATTCTGCGCGGATTGGTACCATTGGGCCGATGGCGTCGGCCCGCGCGCAGCGCGTCCGAGCCGGCCGCATGGTTTCGATCCGGGAACCTCCACCAACCACTTCGGCACCGACGAGCTGTTCGATTTCTGCACGCGTATTGGCGCCGAGCCGCTGATGCAGGCGAATGTCCTCACGGGCACGCCGTCGGAGGCGGCGAATTGGGTCACCTACTGCAATGTCCCCACCCGTCGCGTGCCCATGTGGGAGATCGGCAACGAGCAATACAACCGCGACGCGGGCGCGCTGACCTCCGACGACTACATCACGCGCTTCCTGCCCATCGCATCTGCGATGCGCTCGGCTGATCCGGGCATCTCGATCGGAGCGATCACCACCAACCTCGGAGTCGATCCCGCGATCTGGGACAACGCGGACCTGATCACGCGCCTCGGGCCGAGCATGGACTTCCTCGCCGTCCACAATGCCTATGCGCCGATGGTGTTCGGGGGTGCGAGCGATTTCTGGAGCGTCTACCAGGCGATGCTCGGCTATCCCAGATCGGTGGAGCGGAACCTGCGGGCGCTTGATCAGCAGTTGACCACGCTCGTCGGCGACGGCGGCCGCATCACGCTGGCGGTGACCGAATGGGGACCTCTCTTCCACATCGATCCGACCAACGGGTGGATGGACCACTGCAAGACCCTCGGCTCGGCGCTCTACGCGGCGAGCGTCATCCAATCCTTCCTGCGCGTGCCGCGGGTGACGATGGCGAACCAGTTCAAGCTCTCGGACCAGCTGTTCATGGGGCTCAGCAGCTACGATGGCAACGCCAAGGCGATCTGGCACGCGATGCGGATGTACCGCTCGCATTTCGGCACGCGGCTCGTCGGTGCGACGGTGGCCTCGCCGACCTTCGATGCGCCTGCCGCGGGAGTCCTCGCCGCCGAACCGCGCGTGCCGTATCTCGACGCGGTGGCGAGCCTCTCGCCCAGCGGCGACCAGCTCTTCGTCATCGTCGTCAACAAGCACACCACCGAGGCGCTGACCACCAGTCTGTCGCTCAGCGGCTTCCGGCCCACGGCGACCGGCCACGCCTGGGTGTTGACCGCGCCGAGCATCGACGCCAACAACGGCAACGACCTGCTGCTGCCGCCGGGCTACGTGCTGCCGCCCCCGGTCACGGCTCCGAGCGGATCGATGTTCCTCGCCGGCGCGCCGGGAACCGTGGCCACCGTGGCCATGCCCGATTTCCCGACCGGTGGGTCATGCGTCTATTCGTTTCCGCCGCTGTCGGTGACCGCGATCGAGCTCGACCGCGCGCCGTCCTCGCTCGTCGCGGTGGGAACGGTGGTCGCTCCGTGATCAGCGGGTCGGCTGCGCCCGGCTCAATGCGATGGCGATGAACTGGCTGGCGATGGTGCCATAGAGGAAGGGCGTGATCGACGCCTTGACCCAGGCGATGCCTGCTCCGGCGGGCGCCTTCGGATCGAACGCGATCAGATACGACACGTACGACGCATCCCCGAAGGCCACCAGGGCGAGCACGCTGCACACCAGGATCATCGTCCGGCGCGGCCAACCCGGGCTGCAGGTGTGGATGGCCGAGCACGGGATGGCGAGGAAGAACACCATCAGCGGGAACAGCCAGATGTGATCCTTCGGAAACAGGTACAGCGCGAAGCCGACCGCGGCGAGGATGATCGATCCGATCAGCAGCCCCTGCTGGATCTGGTCGCGCGACAACGCGTGGCGGCCGTCGCGGCTGAGCAGCAGCGTCAGATTGAAGAGCGGGCTCGCGAGCCACGACGACCACGCGAAAACCACCAGCACCCCCAGCACCGGCCATACCCACCAGCCCTGCGATGGGTCCTTCTCGACCAGGTGCGATAATCCCTGCAGTCCGACGAAGACGCCGATGATGATGGCCCAGCGCATGCCCGACGGCTGTCGCGATAGCCACAGGAACCAGGCGAGCATCCATCGGTAGACGATGTTGCGCGCCTTCAAGGCCTCGACGATGCCGCGGCGCGCCCATTCGTTGTCTGGATCCAGGCGCAGCGCCTCGCGGAAATGCGTCGCCGCGCGGCGCGGGTCGCCCTGATGAAGGAGCGTCCAGCCCTGATTGGCATGACTGAGCGCGTTCTCGGGATTGCGCCGCAGCGACTCGTCGATGAAGCCTTCCGCCTCGGCGCGCCGGCCGAGGTGGGTGAGGGCGAGGCCGCGCAGGTTGGTGCACATCACGTGCTCGGCGTCCAGCGCGAGGCCCTCTTCGGCGGTGGTCAGGCAGTCGCTCCAACGCTCGCGCGAGGCGAGGATGGCGGCCTTGGCGCCGCGGTAGTCGGCATCGTCGGGATCAAGGCGGACCGCCTCGCCGATCGCCCGCTCCGCCTCGTCGAAGCGGTTGCGCAGATGCAGGATGCGCGCCACGGCGTAATGGGCGAAGGCGTCGTCCGGCGCAGCAGCGACCGCCGCGCCGGCTTCGCGGCCCGCGTCCTCGAAGCGCTCCTGGTCGGCCAGGCAGAGGCCGAGCATCGCGTGCGCCCCGGCGTGTCCGGGTTCATCGGCGAGGCACGCGCGGAACGAGGCTTCCGCCAGCTGCACGCGCCCGGATCTCATCAGCAGGACCCCGCGCTCGAAATGCGGCGAGCTCACAGC
>JACDEN010000534.1 GCA_013816415.1 Planctomycetota bacterium | reverse complement strand
CGGGTGCATTGGCCCGATCCCGGAACGACGCCGATGACCCGCGCGTGGCGGCGGCGCGCGACAGCGAACATCGCCGATAAGCCGGGAGCGGGCATCGACTCTGTATACCTTGTTTACTTGATGTATCCATCTCTGTGCGCCGGTCCCGAGGCCACCTCGTGAGGCGCTGCGCATCATCATGTGGTATCACTCCTTAGGCAGCGATGTAGCCGCGCCTGCGTTTGGCGCGATGGTTGCTATCCAACGATCCAAGCGAGGACACCGATGACGCACTTCCTGATGAAAGCCGAACGCCCCCTCGCCGAGATGCCCTTCGGCAAGCTGTCGTGGCTCAGCGGTCCGCTGACCACGGCCGCGAGCCACCTGACGATCATGGAAGTGCACCTCCAGCCGCAGGGCGGCCACAGCTTCCATTTCCACCCCGACCAGGAGGAGTTGATCTACGTCGTCGAGGGCCGCATCGAACAGTGGATGGGCAACGAGAGCCGCATCCTCTCGGCCGGCGATGCGATCTCGATCCCCAAGGGCGCGGTGCACGCCAGCTTCAACATCTTCCCGGAGCACGCGCGCGTGCTGGCGATCCTCGGCCCGTGCGTCGGCGCCGAGGGCTACGCCTGCGTCGACGTCTTCGACCAGGCGCCGTGGAAAAACCTGCGGGTGCCTGCCCGTGCGTAATCCGCCGCAGTTCGTCGGCCGCGCCTACATCGCCGGCACCTGCGACACCAAGCTCGACGAGCTGGTCTACGTGCGCGACCTGGTGCGCGCCGCCGGCGTCGAGACCTGCCTGGTCGATCTCGGCATCCGCAGCCGCGCCGAAGGTGTCGACGTCACGCCGGCGCAGGTCGCCGCCTGCGGCGCAGCGGGCATATCGATCCTCGATCTCGACGACCGCGGCCGAGCGGTGACGGCGATGGCCGAGGCCTTCGCGCGCTTCCTCGCTGGCCGCGACGACGTCGCCGGCATCATCGGCCTGGGCGGTTCCGGCAATTCAACCATGGTCGCCCCCGCGATGCAGGCGCTGCCGATCGGCGTGCCGAAGATCATCGTCTCGACCCAGGCCGCGGGAAACATCGGCCACTACGTCGGCGACAGCGACATCTGCATGATGTACGCGGTCACCGATGTCGCCGGTCTCAACCGCATCTCGAGCGTCGTGCTCGGAAACGCCGCGCACGCGCTCGCCGGTATGATCACAAGCCGCGCGACGCTCGCGTCGAGCCACTCCGACAAACCGGCGATCGGCCTCACCATGTTCGGCGTGACCACGCCGTGCGTGACGCGCGTCCGCGAACTGCTCGGCGACCGCTTCGACTGTATCGTCTTCCACGCCACGGGCGCCGGCGGACGCTCGATGGAGAAGCTCGTCGATTCCGGGCTGATCACCGGCGTCATCGACATCACCACCACCGAGATCGCCGATCTGCTGTGCGGCGGCGTGTGCGCCGCCACCGAGGACCGCCTCGGCGCCATCGCGCGCACGCGCGTGCCCTACGTCGGATCCGTCGGCGCCCAGGACATGGTGAATTTCGGCGCGCCCGTCACGGTGCCCGCCAAGTACCGCGGACGCCTGCTCAACCGGCACAACGCCCACGCCACGCTGATGCGCACCGACGCCGCGGAATGCGCGGCCATCGGTCGCTGGATCGGCGAGCGGCTCAATCGCTGCGACGGGCCCGTGCGCTTCCTGCTGCCCGAAGGCGGCGTCTCGATGATCGACGCGCCCGGACAGCCGTTCCACGATCCCGCAGCCGACGCTGCGCTGTTCGCCGCGATCGAAGCGACCGTGCGACCGAGCGCCGACCGCGTGGTCGTGCGCGTGCCGCACCATCTCAACGATCCGGCGTTCTCGGCCGAAGCCGTCCGCCACTTCCTCGAGATCGCCAAGACCCCGACCGCAACCAGGAGCAGCTCCCATGGCACATGACCGCACTGAGATCATGAAGAACTTCCGCGCCAAGATCGCCAAGGGCCAGCCGATCATCGGCGGCGGCGCCGGCACCGGCATCTCGGCGAAGTGCGAGGAGGCGGGCGGCATCGACCTGATCGTCATCTATAATTCCGGGCGCTACCGCATGGCCGGCCGCGGCTCGATGTGCGGCCTGATGCCGTACGGCAACGCCAACCAGATCGTCAAGGAGATGGGCTACGAGGTGCTGACCGCGGTGAAGTCGACGCCGGTCCTGGCCGGAGTGTGCGCCACCGATCCGTTCATGCTGCGCGACCTGTTCCTGCAGGAGCTCAAGAGCATGGGCTTCGCCGGCGTGCAGAACTTTCCGACGGTCGGACTGATCGACGGCACCTTCCGCATGAACCTCGAGGAGGTGGGCATCAACTACAGCACCGAGGTCGAGATGGTCGCGCGCGCGCACGAGATGGATCTGCTGACCTCGCCCTATGTCTTCAACTCCGACGAAGCCAAGGCGATGACCAAGGCGGGGGCCGACCTGATCGTCGCGCACATGGGCCTGACCGTCTCGGGCACCATCGGCGCCAAGACCTTCAAGAGCCTGGACGAGAGCGTGCGCCTGATCACCGAGTTCGCCGATGCAGCCAAGTCGGTGCGCAGCGACGTGCTGGTCATCTGCCACGGCGGACCGATCGCCAATCCGGCGGATGCGCAGTACATCATCGACCGCTGCCCAGGCGTCGACGGCTTCTATGGCGCGAGCTCGATGGAGCGGCTGCCGACCGAGATCGCGATGACCGACCAGGTGCGCTCGTTCACCGCGCTGAAGCTGCCGCAGCGCACCGCCGCCGCGCGTGGTCGCTCCGCCGGCAAGCGCTGAACCGGTGACCTCCATGACCACCACGACTCCTCCATTCGCCTGCATGGAATTGATGTGGGGCGACGTCTCGGGCGCGAAGCTCGAGCCGTGGCTCGACGAGATCCGCGCCATCGGCTTCACCGGCGTGGCGCTGCGTCGCACCACCCTGGAGCCGTTCTTCGCCGAACCTGCGCGCTTCGCGGCGATGCTGGCGTCGCGCGGGCTCGCGCTCGCGGGGGCGTACACGACGATCGACACGCCTGCCGCCGAGATCGAGCGAGCATGCGGCTTTCTGCGCGAACTCGGCTGCCGCGATCTGGTGCTGCACGGCGGCACGCGCGCCGCCGGCGAATTCGCGCGCTCGGCTGCGATCCTCGGCG
>JACDEN010000533.1 GCA_013816415.1 Planctomycetota bacterium | reverse complement strand
GTAGTACACCGCATTGCCGATGGTCGTGCCCTCGGGCTGCTGCGCCCACGGGACCAGCGTGTCGGGATGCTTCTTGCCGCAGGCGGCGAGCGAGAACACCGCGGCCGCGCCGGTGAGGCGGAGGAAGCTGCGGCGGTTCACCCCGGGCACCATCTCGTGCAGCTCCGCGCGCAGGCGGTCGAGCTCCTCGGGAGCATTCCCTGCGGGTTCGCAGCTGACGTTGGTCAGGCCGTGCTTGGCGCGCAGCTCGGCGACGGCGCGGGCGACATCCGGTCCGAATTCGTCTCCACGCGCGGGCGCAGCGGGCGCCGGCCCCGCTCCCAATTCCGCCGCATGCTTCCAGTACGTCTTGGTCATGATCGCCTTACTGGTGGCAGGTGTTGCATTGGGTGGGCGCGTTCTGGAACGAGTTCTCGTTCTGGTAATATTTGCGATGGGTCTCCGGCAGATCGGCGAGGCGCCAGATCGGCAGGTTCTTCGACTTGGCCTTCATCGCTTCGCGCAGGGCAGGCGGCAGATCGTGGGCATCGACCACCGTGTCGATGAAGCGTCCACGATCGCTTTCGCCGTGCGGCAGGCTCGTGACGACCGGCGCGGGTGCGGGCTCGGCGATGTCAGCGCGCGGATGCGCGTCAATGACGCGGGCTGCGGTCGCGCGCTCGGCGAACGCGACCACCGGATCCGCCTCCTCGCGGTTGCGCTGCGTCTGACGATCGGCGCTGCCGACCGAGAAGGTGGTGGGATCCGCGGGGTCGTAGCGGCGGCCGCCGACGTAGTTCGAGCGGCGGTGGCAGTCCAGGCACCACTCCATGGTCAGGTCGCTGAATTGCCGCATCACCGTCATCTCCTCGACCGGGCCGTGGCAGGTCTGGCAGGCGACTCCTGCGGTGACGTGCCATTGGTGCGAGAAATAGACGTGGTCCGGCAGCTTGTGGACGCGCTTCCAGTGGACGACGCCGCCGTCGTAAACCACGCCATCGGGAGTCCCGTGGTAGTCCTTGCCGTCGATCTGGTAGCTTCCGGTGTCGGCGACCTTGATCAGGTTGGCGATCTCGCGCTGGTACTCGGCATTCTCGGTGACCACGTGGGCGTGGCAGCCCATGCACACCGACATCGGGGGGATCCCGGCATGCTTGCCGCGCTCGGCATTGAAATGGCAGTATTTGCAGTCGATCTTCAGCTCGCCGGCGTGGACCTTGTGGTAGAACGCGATCGGCTGTTCGGGCGCGTACCCGGTGTCGTAGAAGGCGTTCTTCACCCAGTAGGCCAGCGACCCGACCACCAGCAGCACGATGGTGAGCGCCAGCCAGAAGCGCTTGAGCACCAGGAGGGGCACTGGGATACGTGGCTCTGACACGCGGACTCCTGAAACGGCCTGTCAGCCGTGAGCGCGGAACGTTAGGTATGCCTCAAATGGATACAAGGTCACAGCTTACCGGAAGGAGACCTATGCGCGGCGCATGGGTGAGCCCGATCACGGCTACATATCGTTATTGACTCTCATTATCGCTAAGCGCCTCGAGGCGGTACTGGTGCAGGAGGGTCGTCACCAGTTCGGGACCGATCGGCGCCTCGAGCCGCGCGCGTCGGGCGAGTTCGTTGATGGTCTCCGCGACCTTCCCGAGCAGCCGCGGCATCTCCTCGGGCAGCTCCTCGAGCGAGCCGACGCGGCACGGTGCGGTCGTCTTGAGTTCGAGCTCCCATCCGCATTTCACCAGCTGGATGCGCTTGGTCTGCTTCCCCAGCTCGTCATCGGCCGGCAGGTCGGCGCTGATCTCGAACACCAGCAGCTTGAAGTGCGTGTCGGTGACCTCGTCGTCCTGCTCATAGATCGGGCTGTAGCGCAGATCGAACGCGACCTTCTCCCCGTAGAGCGCGAGCTCCTGGGGGCGCATCGAGATGCCGTACAGCCGGTCGGCGACGATGGTGGGCGGCGGCATGGCGCGCCGACGTTGGAGATTCGCGTACGCAAATCAACGCCACGCTCACCGGACGCGCTGCTGTCCCTTTGCGGGAGTAGGCGAGCCTGGCAGACTCCGGCATGGCTGAGGGATCGGACACGCTCGCGAGCATCGTCGGCATCCTGCGCATCGAAGCGCAGGCCCTGGCCGGCCTGGTCGAGCTGGCCGCGCAGCAGGCCGACGCGCTCGAACGGGCATGCGCGCTGATCCGCGGCGCGTGCGGCGACGGCCGGCCTGGACGCCTGGTGGTGACCGGAGTAGGCAAGGCGGGCCTGATCGCGCGCAAGCTCGCCGCGACCTTCGCCAGCACCGGCACGCCGAGCCTGTTCATCCATCCCGCCGAAGCTCGCCACGGCGACCTCGGCATGATCCAGCAGACCGACATCGTCCTCGCCTTGAGCAATTCCGGTTCCAGCGAGGAGATCGTCGCCCTGCTGCCGAGCCTGAAGCACATCGGCTCCGGCCTGATCGCCATCGTCGGCCGCACCGAGTCGCCGCTCGCGCGCCATGCGACGATCGCGCTGTCGATCGGCAAGGTGGTCGAGGCCTGCCCGCTCGGACTGGCCCCCTCTACCAGCACCACCGCGATGCTCGCGCTCGGAGACGCCATCGCGCTGACCGTCCAGCGCGAACGGCGGTTCACGCCCGAACAATACGCCCGCTTCCACCCGGGCGGCGCGCTCGGCCGCAAGCTGATGACCTGCCGCGAGGCGATGCGCACCGGCGAACGCGTGGCCGCGGTCCAGCGCGAAACCTCGGTGCTCGACTGCCTGCGCGCCACCGGCAAGGCCCGCGCGGGCAGCGTGCAGCTGATCGACGCCAAGGGACTGCTGCTCGGCATCTTCACCGACGGCGACCTCCGCCGCGTGCTGACGCGAACCGCGGATCCCGCCGATGTCCTCAACGGTCCGGTCGGCGCCCACGCCACCTGCCCCTGCCGCTCGATCCGCGACACCGACCTCCTCCAATCCGCCCTGCACCTCTGCGCGGAAAAGAAGATGAATGAGCTGCCCGTAGTCGACACCGATGGAAAACTCGTGGGCCTGCTCGACCTCCAGGACCTGGTCGACCGCGGCTTCGAGATCTGACTGTCGAACGTTCCCTTTTAATTCTGCCCTGATCGATGAATGTCATCAGGATGGGGCGTAGCGAACCCGATGCTCACCGCTCCGCAGGGATCAGGGA
>JACDEN010000532.1 GCA_013816415.1 Planctomycetota bacterium | reverse complement strand
ATCGGCGTGCGCACTCCGTCGATGATGTAGGCGGCGACGGTCATGGGTTGCCGCCTTCATGGGCGGGAAAATGGTCGGCTTCCAACCTGAACAGCGTGCCGCGGCAGGCGGCGACGACTTCCCCGCGCTGGTTGACCACGCTCACGCTGTAGACCAGCAGGCGGTTGCTCGCTGAGATCTCCTGCGCGGTCAGGGTCAGCACGTCGTGCTCGCGCGCCGGGCGGGTGAACGAGATGTTGCCCTCCATCGACACCGCGACCTTTCCCCGGCCATTGCCGGCGAAGCCGAGCGCGCTGTCGGCCATCGCGAAGGTCACCCCGCCGTGGCAGGTGCCGAGCGCGTTGAGCATGTCCTTGCGCACCACCGCGCGCACCACCGCGCGTCCGGGCGCGAGCTCGACCAGTTCGAGGCCGAGCCACTTGCTGAAGGAATCGCCCGCGCGCATGCGCGCGACCACGCGCTGCGCGAGCGCGTTTTCTGCCTCGGAGTCAGTCACGGAATCGCCGTCCTTCCTGAGCCATGCGCTTGAGCAGCGGGTGTGGCCGGTAGCGCTCCTCGCCGTACTCGTCGCGCAGCCGCGCGAGCTCGTCGACCACCGCGCGCGCGCCGAGCTCGTCGGCCCAGCGCAGCGGTCCCTTGGGGTAGTTGACGCCCGTGGTCATCGCCAGGTCGATGTCGGCGGCGCTGGCGATGCGCAGGTGCAGCGCGTCGGCGGCCTCGTTGATGAGCATGACGAGGATGCGCAGGAGGATGCGCTGTCCGAGCACGGAGTCTCGCAGCGCCTCCGGCCGCGCGGCGCCCTCGCGATGGTCGTAGAAGCCGCGGCCGCTCTTGCGCCCGAGGCGGCCGGCCTCGACCAGCCGCTTCTGCGTCACCGACGGCCGGAAGCGCGCATCGCCATAGAATCCCGCGAAGATGGTCTCGGTGACCTGGTAGTTCACGTCGTTGCCGATCAGGTCCATGAGCTCGAAGGGGCCCATGCGGAAGCCGCCGAGCTCGCGCATCGCCCAATCGATGGTCGCGACGTCGGCGATGCCCTCGTCGAGCTGGCGCAGCGCCTCGCCGTAGAACGGGCGCGCGATGCGGTTGACGATGAAACCCGGCGTGTCCTGCGCGATCACCGTGGTCTTGCCCCACGAGGTGATCAGCGCGGCGGCGCGCGCCAGCGCCTCGGGCGCGGTGTCCAGGCCCGGCACCACCTCGACCAGCGGCATGGCCGGCGCCGGGTTGAAGAAGTGCGCGCCCAGGAAGCGCTGCGGCGCGGTCAGGCCCAGAGCCAGCGCGGCGATCGACAGCGAGGAGGTGTTGCTCGCGAGCAGGCAGTCGGCGGCCAGCATGGGTTCGAGCCGCGCGAAGGCTGCGCGCTTGGCCCCCAGGTTCTCGGTGATCGCCTCGATCACCAGCCCACAGCCGCGAAACGCGTCGACCTCGCTCGCGAGCGCGACGCGCGCGATGAGCGCTTCGCCCTCGGGTGCCGGCAGGCGTCCCTTCGCGACCTGGCCGCGCACGCTGGTCTCGAGTGCTGAGCGCGCGCGCGTCAGCGCCGGGGGCTCGGCGTCGAGCAGTACCACCGGATGACCAGCGGCGGCGGCAACCTGGGCGATGCCCACGCCCATGGTGCCGGAACCGAGCACGCCGATCGGGGGCTTGGCGGTCATCACTGCCCCGTGAACGCCGGCGGACGCTTGGCGATGAACGCGGCGACACCTTCGCGATAGTCGTGGGTCGCGCCGGCGCGGCCCTGCAGCTCGGCTTCGAGCGCGAGCTGCGCGTCGAGCCCGTTGATCGCCGAGGCGTTCAGCGCGCGCTTGATCAACCCGAGGCCGGCGGTCGGCTGCGTCGCCAGCTGCCGCGCGAGCCCGAGCGCTTCGCTCATCAGCGACTCGGCCGGGGCGACCTGGTGGATCATGCCGAGCGCCTTCGCGGCAGCGGCATCGATCTTCTCGGCGAGCATGACCATCGCCGTCGCGCGCGCCCAGCCGACCAGGCGCGGCAGCATGAAGGTGCCGCCGCTGTCCGGGATCAGCCCGACCTTGGCGAAGGAGAACGCGAAGGCGGCCTTGTCTGAGGCGAGCACCAGGTCGCAGGCCAGCGCCAGGTTCGCGCCGGCGCCGGCGGCGATGCCGTTGACCGCGGCGATGACCGGCTTCTCGATGGTGCGGATGGCGTGGACGATGGGATTGTAGTCGTCGCGCACGATGCGTTCGAGATCGGTGGCGATGGTTCCGTCGGATCCGACCAGCGCGGCGAGGTCTTGCCCGGCGCAGAAGCCGCGCCCGGCGCCGGTGATCAGCAGCGCGCGCGCCGAGGCATCGCTGGCGAAGGCCGCCAAAGCGGCCTGGATCTCGGCGGCCATCGCGCCATTCAGGCTGTTGAGCACCTCGGGGCGGTTGAGCGTGAGCGTGGTGACGCCCTGCTCGATGGCGACGGTGACATGACGCGGTGCGGCGCTCACGACCAGGCTCCCGGATCCTGGAGGATGGCGCCGAAGCGGCACATGTAGGCGTTGGCGCTCGAGGCGTCGAGCACGCGATGGTCGATGGTCAACGTGGCGAAGATCATCGGGCGGATGCGTATCTGATCGACGCCACCCTCCTCGACCACCATCGCGCGCTTCTGCAATTTTCCGATGCCGAGGATCGCGGCGTGGGGCTGATGGATGATCGGCGTGGCGAGGATGCTGCCGCCCATGCCATGGTTGGTGATGGCGAAGGTGCTGCCGCGGGTCTCGTGCGCGGTGAGGCGGCCGTGCCGCGCCTTGTCGGTCAGCTCGTGCAGCGCGCGCGCGATCTCTGCGAGGTCGAGGGTCTGGGCGCGCCGCACCACCGGCACCATCAGCCCGTGCTCGATGGCGGTGACCATGCCGATGTTGGCGTCGGAGAACACTTCCAACGCGTCATCGTGCCAGCGGCTGTTGACCGTGGGCACCTCCGCCAGGGCGCGCGCCGCGGCGAACACGAAATAGGCGGAATAGGTCAGGCGCACCCCGCCGCCGACCAGCGAGTCCTTGTTCCGCTCACGATGCGCGACCACCTGCGACAGGTCGACCTCGTGCACCGCGGTGACGTGCGGCGCGAGCTGCAGCGCGCTCTTGACCATGTGCGCGGCGATGGCCCGCTGCATCGCGCCATGCGGCACCAGCCGGC
>JACDEN010000531.1 GCA_013816415.1 Planctomycetota bacterium | reverse complement strand
CCAAATGATATCTGAGGTCAAAAACCGTGTGAGAGCCCCTGCGTTGATCTTCCATGTCACCATTATGCAGCCGTTAACCTGAAGGCATCGCCTAAAGGCGAGGGTTTTTATCCCCCAGCATGGCAATAAATTTTAGGAATGGCGGTGTCCGACTCCGGACCCCGGACCTTCTCCTGAAGCTCGTGCCGCTTGCATCATCACCTGGCCTCCCGACTTTTGGGCCCTGGAGGCCCCATGATCATCCGTCTCTGCATCAGCGCCGTCGTCGTCATCGCCGCGATCCTCGTCCCCACCCGCTGCCTGGCAGGCGATGCACCGGCCAAGCTCAGCGACGAGGCGATCACCGCGGGTTGCAAGGACGTGCAGACCTCGCTGCAGAAGCTCGGTCTGCAGCCCGGACAGACGATCGACCCGGCGACAATCGCAGATCAGATGAAGCAGCTCGCGGACCTCAGCGCGAACGCGGCGAAACCCACGGGTGATCCCGCGCTCGGCGCGCGCCTGTTCCGCATCCAGCTGATGCAGCTCTCGGGTCAGGGCGCCCAGGCCGAGACCGACCTCAAGGAGATCATCGCCGCGGGCGGCACTTCCAGCGCGATGACCTTTTCGTACGGACTGCTCGCCAAGAGCTACAGCGACGCCGGCAGGATCGACGATCTGACCAAGCTGGTGGCCGATGCCGAGAAGGCCAAGCTCGATCCCCAGGCGCTCGCCCAGCTCAACGGCCTGATCAAGCAGGCTGCGATCGCCCCAGGAAAGCCCTTCCCCGAATTCTCCTTCACCGACCTCGCCGGAACCAAGCACGCACTTGCCGACTATCACGGCAAGGTCCTGCTGCTGGACTTCTGGGCGACCTGGTGCGGGCCGTGCGTGGCCGAGCTGCCGAACGTGAAAGCGGCCTACGATGCCTACCACAGCCAGGGCTTCGAGATCGTCGGCATCAGTCTCGACCAGGATCGCGCCAAGCTCGACAAGTTCCTCGCCGACAAGGGCCTGACCTGGACGCAGTCCTTCGATGGCAAAGGCTGGCAGAACGAAGTCGCCCAGCAGTTCGGCATCAATTCGATCCCGGCTGCGTTCCTCATCGACGGCGAGGGCAAGCTCATCGCCAAGGGTCTGCGCGGCGACGAGCTCAAGGCCGGGGTGAAGACCGCGGTCGCGGCCCTCGCCAAGCACTGATCGCCTCCCGGTCGGGCGCATCGGAAGATGTCGGATGAGCGATCGCGCCGCACCGTACGCGCCGGTTTCCATCGCTGACCGCGGTCATTGGGCCGCGGTGGCGCGCGCGCCGCATCTCGCTCCGCTGATCGACCACGTCGAACAGCTGTGTGCGCGCACCGAGCCGATGCCGCCCACGCTGCGGGCCTCGGACTTCCTTGCGGCCCGTACCGGCGACCGCGGCCGCAGCGATCACGTCTGGATGGAGCGGGTCAAGCTCGGCGCCCTCGCCTTCCGTCGCTGCGTGCGTGGCCTCGACCCCGCCGACCGCGACGACCGCCTCCTCGATTGGCTCTGGGCCTACCTGTCGGCGCCGACGTGGGTTGCCGCGGCACATATCGCCGACCACGATCTGCCGTCGGCGGCCTACGTGAAACCAGATCTCGCCGCCTGCGAGATGGCGGCGACGCTCGCCGAACTGCGCGAGGTCATGAAGCCGTGGATGGACTCCTTCTCATCGACGCTGGCGGACTCGATCATCACCGAGATCGACCGCAAGGTCCTGACGCCCTACGGTGACGGCGCGTACGTGCATTGGCAGTCGCCGACGAGCGTCATGAGCAACTGGGTCGGCGTCTGCGCCGGCAGCATCCTCATCGCCTGCGAGTCCCTGGCGGCCCAGGGCTTCCCGCGACCGAAGGCGCGCGCGCGTGCGCTCGAGGGCGTGAACATCTTCTTCGAGCAAAGCTTCACGCCGCACGGTGAATGCGACGAAGGGGTGATGTACTGGAATTACGGAATGGTCAACGCGTGCTCGGCGGCGATGCGTCTGCCACGCGGGGATTTCACCGCCCTGGTCGATCAGCGGCGCTTCGCGCAGGTCGCATCGTATCCGCAGCGCGCGCACCTGTTCGACAACGTGTTCTTCAGCGGCAATGACAGCGGACTGCGCGCGGGCGCACCGATGTCGATCGTTCCCTGGCTCGCGGAGGGCGTCTGCCCGTGGCTGGCGGACTGGGCCCGCAACGCGCCGATCTTTGGCGGCACGTTTCCGCATCTGCTGCGCACGAGCATGCACGCGCCGCTGCGCTCCGCAGCTCCCGAGCCCGCGCGCGACGCTGCGGTGAGCATGGCATTCCTCGAAGACCAGCAGGTCGCGATCGTCCGGGCACCGACTCCTCGCGGAGATCTGACCGTCTGCCTGACCGGCGGTACCAACGACGAGCGCCACAACCACAACGACCTCGGACACTTCATTGTCGCGCTCGGCGACGAGCTGATCGTGCCCGATCTCGGTGCGCCGCACTACCGGACCGAGTTCTTCTCCGACCGGCGCTACACCTTCCTCTCGGCATCGAGCCGCGGCCACTGCTGCCCGATCGTGGGCGGCCACGAGCAGCGCGCGGGCGCGGAGGCCGCCGGCCACGTCGTGACCCGGCGCGTGGACGCCGATTCGGCGGAGTACGAGCTCGAACTCGGCAGCGCGTATCCGGTCGAAGCCGGACTGCGCTCGTGGCGGCGCTCGCTCACGGTCGCGCGCCATGGGAGCGATGCACGGCTCTCGATCACCGACCGCTTCGCCGGTCGGGCCGAGGACACCATCGTCGAGGTGATCTGGTCGCTCCGGCCCTTCGAGCGGATCGCCTCGGACACGGAACCGACCTTCCGGCTGGGATCGATCATCCTGCGCCTGGCGGCGCCGCCGGTCGACCTGCAGCTGAGCGAAGTGAGCTCCAAGGCGGAGATGCTGCGCGAATATCCCGACCAGACGCTCCATGTGCTGTCCGCGACCTATCGTACGGATTCGGAGGGTCGGCTCGTCGCGGGCTTCGGATTCACCTTCGGCTGATCCTCGACGGGCCGCAGGCCGCACGACACGCCCGAATGGACACCGGGCCCCGCGCGGGGTAATCTTCCGGTTGGAGGACCGTGTGCCGGGAGCATCCGAGAATCAGGTCGAGCTCGGGCGCACCAGACCTGCCGAGCACTGTTC
>JACDEN010000075.1:4031-9253 GCA_013816415.1 Planctomycetota bacterium | reverse complement strand
GCTGAGTCCCGAGCCATCGAGGAGCGTCAGCGTGCTGGCCGATGTGCCGAGCGGGCCGGCGAGGATCTCGAGCACCGCGCGGCGACCGGAGTCGATCGAACCGTCGCCGCCGCGCCGCGCTCCGACCAGACGCAGCATCTGCTCGGCGTAGAAGTTCTGGCTGTGCTGGTTCATCAGCGTCAGCGCCGGCACCAGATCGTGCCGGAGGTCGACCAGCAGCGGTCCTGCGCCCGCATCGACGCTGCCCAGACGTACGTTGCCGGTCACCGTGATGCCGGAGCGTTCGAACAGGCTCTTCAGATGGTCGGCGGCCAGCAGGTCCGGGTCGGTGGCGATGGCGAGCGGAAACCAGGCGGTGGCCTTGGCGTAGGTGCCGCTGACCGTGACGATGTTCTGGTCGCCGTCGCGGGTGACGCTGAAGCGGCTGTCGCCCTTGCCGGCGGTGGTGCGGGTGAGGTTGCGGATCTGGATGCGCGCCGAGTGCGGCCTGACCTGGACGTCGGCAGGGTGGCCGGGCACCGTCGGCACGACCCGCACCTCAATGCAGTTGTCGTTCCAGGCGAAGGCGCTCGCCGGGGCGCTGTACCAGCGCTGCTGGTTCTCGACATCCTGGGGATAGGTGGATGGCCGGATCGGGCCTGCGAACAGACGGGCATCGACCACGATGTCACCGGCGACGCGGACGATGCCCAGGCGTTTGCAGTGGGTTGCCCATTGCAGGAACGCCTGGTCCGGGTCGTCGTCATAGAAGTGTCCGTCCAGGCAGGGGTCGCCGCCGCCGATGATGCCCAGCCCGGGTACCGAATCCCCTTGTTGGGGTCCGAGGGCCACCATCCGGGTGGAGAACTGGTATTGGGGCCCGAACTGGGCGAACGACGCCGCGGCAATCAGGAGTTTCGTTGTGGAGGCAAGGGACAGCGGCCGATCGGAGTCCGCCAGGTAGAGCCAGCTGTCGGTGGTCAGGTCGAGCACCGCCACGCCGGCCTTTCCGCCCGCGGGAACCGACTCCAAGGCCTTGTCCAGTTGGGCAGATAGGTCGGATGCGCTGGCATGTGCCAGGAGCAGCAGGACGACCAGGGACCGCATCCACCTCATGATCCCGATCCTAGCGTCCCTGCGGGAAGGCCACCACCGTTCTCCGGCCTATCGTTGCAGACGTTTCGGTGATGGACGCAGTGCCACCGAGGTCTTGCCTGGCCGCCGCGTGTGCGACACTGGTGAGATGCCCGCCGAATGGCCCTGCCCGACCTGCGGACGGAAGACGCTCCTGGAAAAGGCCCAGCTCACCGAGGCCTTCCCCTTCTGCTCATCGCGATGCCGCCTTCGTGATTTCGGTCGCTGGATCGACGGCGGATTCGTGGTCCCAGGCTCCGAGCTGGGCGACGGCGAGGACATCGATGCGCCGATGGATCCGCCCCGGGCTGCGCGCGCATGATCCCATTGCGTATCCTGCATTTCGTCGGCTCCCGCCCTGGACCCGCCGGCGATGGCGCCAGGACCCTGATCGCAGCGCTCACGCGCCAAGGCCATGCGTCGGCGGTGGCGGTGCCAGAATTGGATGAGGTGGCCCCTGTCCCTGCCGTGCAGGTGATGGCGTATGGCTCGGGCCTCTTCGCCTCGCTCTTCGGCGCCCGTACCGAATTCGCCCGCACCATCGCGACCTGGACTCCCGACCTCATCCATGTCCATGACCTCGAACTGCTGCAGGTCGCCCTCGACCTCGCGCGCCGGCTGTCGCTGTCGGTCGTGGTCAGTGTCCATGGCCGCGAGACCGCCCATACGGCCCGCCTCCTGCGCGATCCGCGCATCGCCTGGGTGCTGCTTCCGACCGAGAGCCTGCGCGCGTATTATCTCGGCAAGATCGGACTCGGCCGGGATCGCGCGACCATCCTCCCGCCCGGCGTCGATGTCGCGGCCGCGGGTTCGTGCCGCTACCGCACCGCCGATGGCCAGACCGTCATCGGCTTCTCCGGTTCCTTCGATCCCTCTTCCGGCATCGAGCGGCTGTGCGAAGCCATCCGAGGCCTGCGCCGCGATCTGCCGGTGCGCGGTCTGTTCCGTCCAGCGACGTCGGAAGACCGCGAGCGCCTCGAGAGCCTGCTCGAGCGCACGGATTCCCAGGGACTGATCCAGTCGGTCGCGCCCGAGGACACCGGGTTCATGTCGCATATCGACGTCTTCGCGGATCTGCGCACCGACGACCGCGTGTCGGTGCCGGTGCTCGAGGCGATGGCGTGCGCACGCCCGGTGGTGGCGCTCGCGGTCGGAGGCGCGCCGGAACTGGTGCGCGATGGCCAGACCGCGCTGCTGGTCGCTCCGGACCGCTCGGGCACGCTGGCGGACGCGCTCCGCCAACTGACCGATCCCGCGCTCCGACGGGTGCTCGGCGAGGCCGGCCGGCTGCTGGCCAAGGAACGCTACGACGTCGCCATCATAAGTGAGGCATGCGTCGAACTGTACCGCGTCGCTCTCGGCGACACCGCCAATTCAAACGCCAAGGCCGAGAGCAGCACCACCTACAAGCGCATCTCCGAGACGCGGATCCGCTGACCTAGGCGCCGTGTCGACGGCCCTTGCCCGCGTCTGGGCCGGTCCGGACGCCGATCGTGGCATCGCCGCTGGACAGTCCGTGGCCGCCGGCGATCCTTCCGCCCCGCAGGCACCTCCCCCGTGATCGCGTTCATCTCCGACATCCATTCGAATCTGCCCGCCCTGAACGCGGTCCTGAAGGACATCGATTCGGTCGGCCAGGTCGAGAAGATCTACTGCCTGGGCGATGTCGTCGGCTACGGCCCCGAGCCGATCGAGTGCCTCGATATCGTCGCCTCGCGCTGCAAGCTCATCCTCATGGGCAACCACGAGCACGCGGTGCTGTACGGCGCGTTCGGTTTCCATTCCGCGGCGAAACGCGCCATCGACTGGACGCGCGAGACCCTGCAGAAGACCTCTCCGTCGGCGCGCCGCAACGCGATCTGGCAGCTGATGGAGAACCTGCCGGTGCGGCACGAGATCAACGACGTGCTGCTCGTACACGGCTCTCCCCGCGATCCGGTGATGGAGTACGTGCTCGAAAGCGACCTCTGGGAAGGCTCCGACCACGGCAAGATGGAGGGCATCTTCGCCGGATTCAAACGGCTGTGCTTCGTCGGCCACACCCATCGCCCCGGCGTCTTCACCAACGACCGCTGCTTCCTGCCGGCCAGCGAACTGCCGGACGGCTTCGACATCTCCGACGGCCAATATCTGGTCAACGTCGGTTCGGTCGGCCAGCCCCGCGACCACGATCCCCGGGCGTGCTACGCGCTGTACTCGGGCGACGCGGTCTATTGGCGTCGCGTCGCCTATGACATCGATGAGACGGCGGCCCGATTCAAGAAGGTCGAAGCCCTCGATTACCGATTTGCCGAAAGACTGTTCCGCGGCGAATAGACCCTGGATCCCGGTTGGCGTCGATTCAAGCGCTCGCGGATGGTTGCTGGACGAATTACGAGACGTCCGCCCGACACGGCCGACTGCTCCCCGAGCACTTTGACCCCAAAACCCTGCCTGGAGGCGACAGTCGGGGGCGGATGCAAGGCGTCCGAGCGCGAAGCCTACCCGGAGGGGTACGAGGAAGTTTCCTCGTCGGAAATGACGAGGAGGCAACGCAGCAGCCGCCCCCGAATGTCGCCTCCAGGCGGTTTGCATAGACGGTGCGGGGCGCTACAACGTGCGCCCTCGCGTCGCCTAGACGCACGCGATCCACGGTGGAGACGATGGGCAAGGCCGAGGTCATTGCGGTGCTGACGAACAAGATGGGCCTCCATGCCCGTCCGTCGACGCAGATCGCGACCACCGCCAGCCGCTTCTCGGCGGATGTCCAGATCACCAAGGACGACATGGTGGTCGACGCGAAGAGCGTGCTCGAACTGCTGATGCTGGCCGCCGAATGCGGGTCGCAGCTGAAGATCACCGCCGACGGCGATGATGCCAGCCAGGCGGTGAAGGCCATCGCCGAGCTCGTCGACAGCCGCTTCGGCGAGCTCGACGTCGACGCGTAACCCACTGATGGAGCACGGAGTCGAGCACCGGACGCAGCCCCTGCGGGTGGCTGTCGCGACGGCCTTCGGCCTGGGACTGCTGCGGCCAGCGCCGGGGACCTGGGGATCTCTCGGCGCGGCGGTGCTGGCAGGCGGTTGGCTGCTGCTCGCACCGGTCGGCTGGCTCCCATCAGGACTGTGGATCGGAGCCGCCCTCGCCACCGTGGCCGGCCTGTGGAGCTGCTCCGCCGCGATCCGCCGCTTCGCGGTCAAAGATCCGTCCCAGGTCGTCATCGACGAGGTGGCCGGCCTGTGGCTGGCCCTGGCGATGGTGCCGATGACGCATCTCACGGCCACTCCGCTGTCTACCCTGGGCCTAGCATTTATTTTTTTCCGCCTGTTCGACATCGCGAAGCCCTGGCCGCTGACGTGGTTGGAGCGTCTGCACGGGGCCTGGGGAATCATGGCGGATGACCTTGCGGCGGGCCTCCTGGCCGGGATGCTGACGATCGCTGCCCTCCATTGACGGAGGCGGGAGAGCGCATGGTCAACCAGCGTCGAGATACGGGGCCGAACCGGGGAAAGAGCGCCGTCTCCGGCCGCACCCGCGCCGCGTCAGCGACACCGGTCAGCCCCGGACGCACGCCTCCGCCGGCATCCAAGACGCCCGGCCGCTCGCGCTCCGCCAGCGATCGCGTCTCCCACACTTCCCACGCCGATACCTCGGTGCCGCGGACCGGACCCGCCAAGCGCGGCGGCGTCAAGCCGCGCGGCACCGGCCTGCGTGCCAAGTTCATGCTCGTGCTCTCGGTCGTCACCGCCGCCGCCATGGTCATCCTCGGCCTGTCGATGAGCACCACGACCAACAAGTACCTGTTCAGCCAGAAGCAGCACGACGGCCTCGAGATCGCGCGCATGGCCGCGCAGATCGCCACCGCGGCGATGGTGCAGTTCGAGCGCGAGTACCCGCCGAGCCGGACCGATGTCGATATCCCGACTCAGCGCAAGAAGGTCGCTGCCGACATCCGCAGCGCGCTCAAGACCGCGGTGCAGTGGGAAGGCGAGGAGGGGGCGAGCGATGTCCTCGCCGTGGCGTACGACACCAGCCGCGTCGCCGACATTTCGACCAACATGTACGGTCCGGCCGAGGAGGCCGGCACCCCCAAGGGCCAGCAGTTCTACCAGCTCTTTCTGCCCAAATCC
>JACDEN010000075.1:0-4021 GCA_013816415.1 Planctomycetota bacterium | reverse complement strand
GCCGCCGAATGTGCAGATCTTCGAAGGCACGAAGCGCACCGAGCAGGGCAAGCTGTCGATCTACCGCTTCAAGGTCCCGCTCGATTCGCGGATGTTCGGCGAGGGCGCGAACGTGCGGGTCGACATCGACGCGCGCGGCGTCGACAACGTCCGCCAGAACCTGACCATCGCGATCACCATCGCGGTACTGATCGCGATCGCGGTGGTCATCGCGGTCGCGAACTGGCTGGCAGGAAGCATCACGCGACCGGTGCACATCCTGCTCAAGGACATGCAGGTCGTCGCCCGCGGCTCGCTCGACCACCAGACGAAGCCGCATTCTTCCGACGAGATCGGCATCCTCGCCCACGAATTCAACCGCATGACCGAGAACCTGAAAGAGGCGCAGTCCGCGCTGGTCGAGCAAGAGAAGGCCGAATACGAGCTGTCGATCGCGCGCGAGGTCCAGAAGCAGCTGCTGCCTGCCGAACCGCCGCTGATCACCGGCTTCGACTGCGCGGACTTCTACAAGGGCGCGAAGGCGGTGTCGGGCGACTACTACGATTTCATCCCGCTCGGCAACGGCCTGTGGGGATTCATCGTCGCCGACGTCTCCGGGAAGGGCATCCCCGGTTCGATGGTCATGGCCGTCACCCGGACCATCGTCCGCCTGATCTCGAATCGCAATCAGAACCGCGCCGCGGAAACGTTGAAGGAGACGAACCGCCTGATCGCCAAGCAGATCAAGCGCGGCATGTTCGTCACCGCATTCTATGCCATCCTCGACGAGCGCACCGGCACGCTGACCTACGCCTCCGCCGGCCACAACCCGATGGTCATCTACCGCGCCGCCACGCGCGGCTGCGAACTCGCGACCGGCAAGGGCATCGCATTGGGATTCAACGAAGGCCCGATCTTCGACAAGACCATCGAGGAGCACCGCACAATCCTGAATTCGGGCGATGTGATCGTCATCTATACCGACGGCTTCCCCGAGGCGATGAACGCCCAGAACCAGGAGTTCGGCGACGACAAGTTCTACCAGATGATCGCGCAGTCTGGCCACCTCGATCCGCGTTCGCTGATCCAGAAACTGGTGGATGGCATCGCCAAGCATCGCGGCGACGCCGAGCAGTCGGATGACCTGACGCTGATCACCGTCCGCAGGGCCTGATCGTGGCGGACTTCCACGAGAAGCTCAGCATCCCGAACGATTCCGCCTGTCTGTTCCAAATCCGCGATCTGGTCAGCCGTGGCGTGCGCGAAGGCGGCTTTCCCGCGATCGTCATCAACCGTCTGCAGATCGCCGTCGACGAGGCAGTGTCCAACATCATCGAGCACGGCTATCTCAACGTCCCCCGCGGCAAGGGGGCGATCATCCTGACGGTCGACGTCTCCGCCGATCGCTTCCGCATCGAGATCGTCGACAACGGCATCTCGTTCGACCCGCGCAACCTCTCGGACGTCGATATCCAGAAGCACGCGGCGGAAGGCCATGCCGGAGGCCTCGGCGTCTTCCTCATGCGCAAGATCATGGACGTGGTCGACTACCGCTTTGAAGCGGGACGCGAAAACCGGCTGGTGCTGGTGAAAAACAGATAAATTGCCCCGGTCCGACGTCCGACGTCGGGCATCCAAGGCAGCGGGATTACCCGTGGCTCGCAGCCCGGTGCCCATAGCTTCCTCCACCCGAGGTGGCCATGGCAGCGAAGCTCGCGAGCCGCGTTTCCCGCATCGATTCCAGCGGCATCCGCAAGATCTTCGATCTCGCGCGCAGCCTCAAGGACCCGATCAATCTCTCCATCGGCCAGCCCGACTTCGACGTCGCGCCGGTGGTCAAGCAGGCGGCGGTCGCCGCGATCGAAGCGGGTCGCAATTCGTACACCCAGACCCAGGGCATCCCCGAGTTGCGCGAACTGGTGGCGCGGGATGAGACGTCGTTCACCGGCCGGAGCTACGCGTCCGACCAGGTGCTGATCACCAGCGGCGTGAGCGGAGGATTGTTCCTCGCGCTGCTCGCGCTCGTCGACGATGGCGACGAGGTCATCATCCCCGATCCGTACTTCGTCATGTACAAGCATCTAGTCAATCTCTTCGGCGGCACGCCGGTGTACCTCGACACCTACGATACCGGTTTCGGCATCGACGCGGCGCGGCTCGAGCAGCTGATCACGCCGAAGACCAAGCTGCTGCTCTTGAATTCTCCGGCGAATCCCACCGGACGGATCCTGCCCAAGGACCAGCTGCAGGGCATCGCGAAGGTCTGCGCCAAGCACGGTATCACCGTGATCGCCGACGAGATCTATCGCCTGTTCGCGTATGGACCGATGACCTCGATGGCGGAAGTGTACGATCAGACGCTCGTGCTGGTCGGCCACAGCAAGACCTTCGGCATGACCGGCTGGCGCCTCGGCTACGCCTGCGGTCCGGCCGGGATCGTGCAGGCCATGACGAAAGTGCAGCAGTACAGCTTCGTCTGCGCGCCGTCGGTGGTGCAGTACGCGGCGCTCGCCTGTCCGCAAGTCGACCACACGGGAAATCTCGCAGCGTACCGCCGCAAGCGCGACCTGATGCTCTCGATCCTGCGCCCGACCTTCGAGATCGGCTCGCCCGACGGCGCCTTCTACCTGTGGGCGAAGGCGCCGAAGGGCATGACCGGCGATCAGTTCGTGGAGAAAGCGATCGCCAACAACTGCCTGATCATTCCCGGCAGCGTGTTCAGCGAGCGGAATACGCACTTCCGGATCTGCTATACGGTGCCGGACGGGAAGCTGAAGGAGGGGGCGGAGCTGTTGTGTCGGTTGGCGGACGGGCGCTAGCTTGAGACGGATCGGAACGGGCCAACAGAATTACGTTCAACGGGTCCATTCCCAAGCTCGTTGACAACCTCTCGAGCTTGGTGTTTTAGATGTTCCGGCACCCCGCCGATGCACACGCGGCCTTTTGCGGGGCGGGCGCTGTCGTCGGGTGATGTCGCAAGATGCGCCGTCGCCGCAGCGGGATCTATGGCCGTGCTTGCATGGATCCCGTGACAATATCGAAGTCGTGCTGACGAATTGATCCTAAACACCGCGTTAGACTCCCCCGTCCGTGCTCCCGCCCGCCGGTCAGAACGACTCGATATTGTTGAGAGGGCCGGATTCATCCGGTCGGATCGTAGATGACGCCGAATGGGCCTGGGAAGATGGCTCTCAGGAGTTCCTGCCAGCGGCGTGGCCGGAGCCATTGCTCCGCGATGGTGCTGAAAGCCGATAGCCATGCGCTGAGTCTGGTGAAGAACCCGGAGATGGCGTTCTTATTCCCGTTGGTGCTGGTGATGGTGAGCATGCGTTGGCCGCCGGATGTGGTTTGTCTGACGATGCTGTGCAGGAGCGCCGGCCTGGTGGTGATCGCTTCGCGATGGTGATTGTGATCGGCGAGGCGGCAGAAGATGGACCACCAGTTGTAGAAGAGCGCGGTCATTCGTGCGACGTTCTGGGTGACCGCGAAGGTATGGGAGGTGAAGCCGCCCCAACCCCAGTGATTTTTGATCTCATCGAAGACGTTTTCGACGTCGGCACGGTCGCGGTAGAGTTGGGCGATGGCCGGGATGTCGAGGGTCAGCGAGGTGACCAGAACCTGGTATTCGTAGTCGCCTTCGACGAGGAGAGGCAGGCAGGATTCGATGACCTCCTGCGTGGGGGCATTGGCCTTGGCGAGGTCTTTGGCGCGTAGGTAGCGCTGCTTCGGAGCCGGACGCCGTAGGATGATGACGCGGCGTGCGCGCGTCCAGGTCGAGAGTCTGAGCGTCGACTCCTTGCCTTCCCAGCCCTGACGGGTGTCGACCCAACCCTGGGTGAGGTCGAGTTCCTGTACCAATGCACGGGTACGCGTCGTCATCCGCTGTTTGAAGAGGTAATCGAGTCCGTTGGCTTCCGGCCAGACCATCATCGCCTCGGTGCCGAAGGCACTGTCTCCACGGGCAACCTGCGGCCAGAGTTGGCGCGGCAGGGCGATCAGAACGCTCTGAAAGTCCGGAATCGTGCTCTTCACCGTGTGCTCG
>JACDEN010000530.1 GCA_013816415.1 Planctomycetota bacterium | reverse complement strand
AAACTGAGCTTTTCAAGAAATCAGAGACGGAGTCAAGTTCATTGTAAAATGTACCCAGTACATGGGTACGCGGTTGAGATTTCACAAGGAGTTAGGTAGATTGTGGGGGAAGCTCGGGCTAAAGCTAAAGCGCACTCGATGACGATTGACGAGCTGAGTCAATGCGCGGATTTCACCAGGTGATCCGGCTCTCATTCCAGCCTACCGCCCGTTCTCGCCGTCAACCCCTCCACCCCCTCCCGGGGGCTCGCTGGCGCTCGGGGTTGACCGCTGCGCTGCGGGCGGTGGTGGGTTTTGGCAAAGGAGCCTTCGACATGACACATCTCAGCGACCTTGCCATCTACCAGCGGGCCCGCGCCGCCTGCGTCATCGCCTATCGCACGGCGGGCACCTTCCGCGATTCCGATCTCCGCGATCAGATCCGACGCGCGGCGACCTCCGTCGTCCTCAACATCGCGGAGGGCCGCGGACGCGGCAGCGATGCGGATTTCGCGCGCTGCCTCACGATCGCGCGAGGCTCAAATTCCGAACTGTCGGCCCAGATCACCATCGCCGTGGATATCGGATTGATCGATCACAATGGTGAGATCACGACGCTGATGTCCGAACTCGATCAGATCGGACGAATGATCAGCGCGTTGATCAGACGATTGCGGGGACGATGAGTCGAGCTTTAGCTTTAGCTTTAGCTTTAGCTTTAGCTTTAGCTTTAGCTTTAGCTTTAGCTTTAGCTTTAGCTTTCAGGCAATGCCCATCGTCCAGTCGCGCGCAATCATTTCTCCGCCGCCGACGACGCACTCCGCGCTCCCACTCCCCGACCTAATCATCCTCCCCGAGCACCACCAACTTCAGCCGCAACACCCCTTTATCCGCCCCCCCTCTCCGGCTCGTCCTCGGTATCACCCACAACTGCCCATTCCCCGTCACGATCCCCGGCGACTGCCTTCCCCCATTCCCCACCTGGAACACCATCTTGTCCTTGTCATCCGGATGCGGAATCGCCCGCACCCTCATCCCCGCCGTGATCGACATGCCTCCATTGCTGCGATCCACCTTGGACGGCACCGTCACCAGCTGACCCTTGATCTTGTCCCATTGCTTCGGGGTCAGATTGTCGAAGTCGATGATGGTTTCAGGCAGGAAGGTGTCGATCTCATCCAGCTTCTTGTCCATCATCGCCTTGTTCACTCCGGTCACCTGCGCGACCGCCAATGCGTACCAATGGCGCGCGCGCGTCCACGCTTGGATCTTCTCGCTGCCCGAGGTCTTCCTTCCGAGGTCGTACCAGACATCGCCGGTCGCGCGCTGCTCACCCGGATCCTTCGGGCCATTGATCTCCATCTCCGCCGCCTTGTGCAGGTCGGCGTCATCACCCAGCGACAGCATCGGCAGGCCGAGATCCCAGCGCTCCATGTTGAAGCAGAAGAACCTGCCGACGATGGTGTTGGCGTGGCGGTCCTTGGGATCCTCCATCAAGCGCAGGATCGCGCCCGCGGTCGGCTTCCCTTTGATCTTCCCGAGGACGATGCGCTTGTAGGTGTCGGCGTCGAAATCCTTGAAGGTCTCGCCCATGCGTTCGATCGAGGTCAAAAGCTGCTCGTAGTCCTCGGACTCCATCGCGAGGCGGGTCGACTCGTCGAGCAGCACGTAGAACACGCCGGCGTCGTCCGTGCTGCCCTGCGCCTCGGTGAAGAACTTCCTGGCGACCAAGCGCTTCTGCGCGTCGCGGCGCTTCTGGAAGTCGTCCTTGTAGATGCTGCGGATGGTCGCGAGGGACTTGTCGAGGGTGGCCTTGTCGGGAACCGCCACCGTGCCGACGATCACCGACGGCGGACGCATGAAGCGGCTGCTGCGGATCTGCTCGATCTCCTGCTTGAGCTGTTGACGCTCCTGGTTGACCTGCTCCTTCTCGATCTTGCGCTCGTTCGCGACCTGGGTGATGTAGGCGGTCTGTTCCCGCGCGAACACCGGCGTCGCCTTCTTCGCTTCGTCGCTGTCGGGGAATCGTTCCATGATCTCGCTGAAACGGATCGCGATCTGGAAATGGCGGTCGGGATTGGCGCTGCGGAATTTCTCGGCGCGATCGAAATAGCCCTGGGCCTCGGAGACCGGCACCGCCTCGTTGATGATGCGTTCGACCTTGGTGAAGTCCTGGGCCGCCTGGGTCCCCTTCTGCGCCACGTACTGCTGCAGGTTCTCGAGGTTCATCCGCTTCTTGCACCAGTAGATGTTCGCCTGCATGTCGCAGACGGCGTCGATGTCGCCCAGCTGCTGGTAAAGACCGAGTGCATGCGAAAAGGAGAGCGCCGCATCGACTCCGCGGTGCGGATCGTTGTCGGCCGCCTTCATCGCCTCGAATCCGGCCGCCGCGAGCGCGTCGGCGCTGGAGCGATCCCCCACCCCCCCGACCTCGACCGCAGGCGCAGGGACGGCCAGGATCAGGAGTGCCAGCAGCAGGATGGTTCGCATCGCGGACTTTCTCTGCCAGGCCCTGGGGGGAATGGCATTGGGGACCATACCAGTACGTGCGAACTGCCGTATCGTTGACCTCGCGGAGCGCGGCGCTTTTAGCTTTAGCTTTAGCTTTAGCTTTAGCTTTAGCTTTAGCTTTTTTCGCTCGGTGGAAACGCTAGTGCTTTTAATTCAACAACCTGCAAGCGCGGCCAGCCGCTTCAGCTGGACTGATCGAGCATCCGGGTCGCGACCGGCAGGCTGAAATAGAAGATCGATCCGACCCCCGGCTCCGACGTCACCCACAGCCGCCCGCGATGGCGTTCGACGATCTTGCGGCAGATTGCGAGCCCCATCCCGGTTCCCGGATATTCATCGCGCGCATGCAGCCGCTGGAAGACGTCGAAGATGCGCGTCTGGTTCTCGAGTGCGATCCCGATCCCCTGGTCGCGCACCGAGAAGATCCATTCGCTGACCGTGCGCTCCGCCCGGATCTGCACCACCGGCGGCGATCCGGAGCGATGGTAGGTGAGCGCATTGGCGATCAGGTTCTGGAACAGCCGCATGAGCTGATCCTTGTCGGCCGATACCACGGGCAGCGCATCGCACGAGACCGCGCCTTGCGTCGACGCGACCAGCGTCGACAGGTTCCCCAGCGCATCGCGATAGGCCATGCCGCTGTCGAACTGGGTGATGCGCAGAC
>JACDEN010000074.1 GCA_013816415.1 Planctomycetota bacterium | reverse complement strand
ATCTACTCCCTCGGCGATGAGCCGCGCATCCAGGCGCTGGTCGAGGATCCCAGCGTGCGCGCCGCCATGAGCGCCATCGATCTGCGCTCCATCCGTGAGCGGCTCGCACCCGCGCTTCCCGCCCAGGCGGCCTCGACCTGGATGCTGGCGACCCTGTCGGGCTCGCTCGGACTCGATGCGCGCCTGCGCGATCCCGTCGGCTGGACCGCCACCACCACCGCGGTGCTGGTCTGGCCCGGTGACCAGCGCTTCGCGCTGGCGCGCACCACGCTTCCGGCGTCGGAGTTCGCCCGCGAGCTGAGGATGCGCACCCCCGCGGGCATCTCGTGCTGGGTCGCGGGCGCGGACCAGCCGCCCGGCCGGGACGATGCGGATCAGGTGGTGCGCATCCCCGCGAACGGCGGTGGCGAAGTCGTCCTGCTCTTCGATTTCGGCGGCGTCGCCGAGCTCAACGTCTGTCGGATCGAGCTGCGTCCGATCACGGATTTCTAGCCACAACGGTCAGCGGCGTGCTCGCGGCCACAGCGTATTGTAGACCACGACCTCGTCGTGCGGGTTCCCTTCGCCGTCATGCTCGGCTCCGATGGTCTTGGCGAGCGCGGCCCGCGGATCGGGCTGGCCGAGGAAGTCGGTCCACAGCGCATTGCCGGTGGTCTTCACCAGGGCCGCCAGGCCCCGCAGATCCTGGAGCAGGGTGATGGTGCCGCGGCCGGGAACGGCGTTGGTGGTGACCACCAGCCCGCCGACCTCGTCGGCCTTGGCGGTGGATCCGGACATCAGGCGCTGGACCACCGGGACCACCAGCGGTCGCGGGTAGCGGAGATTGCCGGGCAGCACGCAGTAGAGCCGGTGGTCGGCGTCGATGTTCAGCGAGGCGACCTGGATCGGGATCGGGAGCTTCACCAGCTCGGCCATCATCAGCTGCTCGTTCCCCTGCTGACCTTTGACCACCGCCGCGGCCTGCGCGAGGTACGCGTCGACCTCGCGATGCGCCGTGCGCTCCAGGCGTGCGATCTCGTCGAGCAGGCGCGGCAGGGCCGGCAGTACGCGCGCGATCATCAGCGTATCGCAGCCCTTTTCGACCTGGTCCAACAGGTGCGCGACCGCCGGCGGCAGCGGCGACGCGGTCGGAGCCGGTAGGTCGAGCCACGAGGTGCGATCACCCGCGACGCGCTGCATCAGCTGCAGACCGCCACGCACATCGGTGTACCAGATCGTGCGGTTCACCAGTTCGTGCTGGCTGTACGACAGGATGCCGGAGCGGGTCAGGTACGCGTTCTCGTACACCAGCTTCGTCGGCTTGCCGGGACGCGCCTCGGCATGTGTCCGCGACACGGGATCGATCCAGCGGTCGTCGTGGTCGGCGGCCTTCATCAGGCGCAGGAGCAGGTCGTCGTTGCTGTTCGCCGCCGCGGCGCGCGCGGCCAGGTGCTTCTCGAGGAATCCCGCCGGCTGCTTGGGGAACGCCACCAGTTCGGGCATCGACAGATCGCTCAGCTGCATTCCGGCGACGGCTTCCGACAACGTCGCGGCCTCGATCGGCGCCGCCTTCGGCTGGTACGAGGTGGTCACCGTCCACGGGACCTCGGCGTCGAGCTGCACGTCGGGCCGCGCATCGCGCCAATAGGTCGCGAACGCGGTGATCAGCCCGCCGGTCAGCTTCCTGGCCGCCAGCTTCTGGGCCACCGCGGCGCTCCAGGCGGCTGCGAACGCCGATGGCTGGGGTGGCCGCGCCCGTCCGCTCGCGCTCACCGTGAAACGGTCGCCGGGAAGGGCGGCCACCGCCGCGCGGATCTCATCCATCGGCAGCGGCTGCGCGAACAGGGTCTCGATTCCAGCCGCCTTCATCACCACCTGCAGACGGACGTCGTCCGGGCGCAGCTCGATGCCCAGGCCGATGCCGTCGATTCCGGAGAGCATCTGGCCGAGCGCGGGCACGGCGGTCTCGGTGGTCGCCGTGAGCAGGCATTCGACGTAGTCGAGGAGCTGGTCGATGTCGGCGATCCCCAGCCGCCAGCGCAATTGCATGTTGATCGACCCGAGACTGTCGCGGGGGACATTGCGCAGCAGGTCGCGGCGCCAGCGCGCCAGCTGTTTCGGAGGGATCACGCTGTACTGCTTGGCCACCATGCCGATCAGCGGCTTCACCGGCAGCGCGCTCACCGTGCACGCGAGATGCGCGTTCGGAATAGCCGCGATCACCGGATCCTCGCTCAGGCGTTTGCCCGCTGCGAGCGTGGCGTTGGCGATCGCCTGGCTGCCGAACAGGACGAGCGTCTCCGGCGACCGCAGCGCGAAGCATTCGAGGGGAAGCGCCTGATTGGTGCCGACCAGATGCCAGCCGTTCGCGCCGCCGAACGCGACCGGCTCGCACGAGCGCGGGCGCAGCACATTCATCAGCAGGTCGCCCAGCGCCGCTTCGTTGCCGATCGGAATGGTGAGCACCCAGCCGGTGGCGATGGCCTCGGGATAGAAGGTCAGCGTCAGCGGGCGATCAGCGGCGATGCCGAACTGGTCGGCGATGACGGTCGGGGTGAGTGGTCCGCCGACCGAGGCATCGCCGAGCCACGCGAGCAGCGGCTGCTGCTGCCCGAGATATTTCTGGAGCGGCGGCGGCACCGCCTTCTCGGGCACGAAGCTCATCGCCAGATGATCGACGGCGGTCATCACCTGCGCGAGCTGCGACAGCCGGATATGCGCGACCGCGCCGATCGGCAGCACGGTCTCAGCGGCACCGGAGCGCAGGCTCTTCGGCAGGTCGGCGAGAGACGGCGTCGCCGGATCCTCGGCGTAAAGGCCGGTTGAGCAGAGGAGCACGACGAAGAGGGCTGGTCGGAGCATGTGAGGTCCAGGTGCGAGGGGGCCCTTTCTACCAGCGTCGATTCGTGGCGCTACTACGGGCAAGGTGCAGGATCCAGACCGGGGATCTGCAGGCGATTCGACCTGGGAATCGCGGATTACTCGGCTCTTCGCAGCTTGCGAGTCACTGATACACCCGCGCATCACCTGTATCGATTTTTCGATTCAAAAACCTCGCAATATCCAATCAAACGATGCTATTGATTCCGAAACGACCGCCGTTTGCATGAGTAATCCTACTATTATGCATATATCGACCTTTGCCGACCCCGGATTCGATAGCGGTAGTCGCCGGCAGATTACGATCGCCGGCAATGAATGAGATCATCACCATCGCGGGGGCCTTTCCGACGGCGATCTTCACCGGATTGCTGATCGCGGCCTTGTTCTATTGGGTGATGGTGATCCTAGGGGCGTTCGACCTGGGCCTGGGTCATCACCACGGCGACGCCGCCCACGCGGACGGGTCAGCCGGTGGACATGGTCCCGGCGGAGCCGGACACACCCACGGTCACGACTCGGCTGATCCGCATGCCCACGAGAGCGGGAGCGATGGCCATGGCCTCCTGGAATTCCTCTCGGTCGGTCAGGTGCCTCTGAGCATCACGGTGTCGGCCATCGTCTTCATCGCGTGGATCGTCTCGATGACGGTCGACCTGACCACCCACGCCGTCTTCGCCCGCATCCTGCCCGAGGCGCTGTTCGATCTCGGGCAGGGCGGTCTGAGTCTGCTGATCGGCCTGGTCGCGGGGGCGCTGCTGGTGCGCCCGCTGCGCCCGCTGTTCGCCGTCACCGGCGAGCACGGCCACGGTCACCTCGAAGGTCGGATGGTGCGCATCACCTCGCGCACCGTCGACCAGCGCTTCGGCACCGCGTCCTTCGAGACCAGCGGCCCGGACATCCTGTTGAATGTGGTGTGCCGAGCGGAGCACACGCTCTCGCGCGACGAGTTCGCGGTGGTGGTCGAGTACGACCAGAGCCGCGGCGTCTACCTGGTGGCTCCGCTGCCGCATATGCGCGCCGACGCCGCAACGATCGCTGCCGCGTCGCCGCTGGTGCCGCCGCCCGCGCCCGCCAATGCCACTGAAAGCCCAGCGCCGTTCGCGTCAGCACCTGCGCCCGCGTCCGCCCGTCCGCGCGCCGTCGAAAGGCCGCAATGATTCTGGTTTCCGTCCGTTCACGCTGTTAGGAGAACGCCATGTGGGATCTCGTCGCCATCATCGCCGGCATCGTCATCGTCTTCCTCATCGGTCTGGGGGTGTTCCTCAACGCCTTCTACCGCAAGGTCGACCAAGGCTACGCCCTGATCGTCAACAAGCTGAAGACCAATCCCGAGGTGACGTTCACCGGCGCCATGGTGCTGCCGGTGATCCACCGCACCGAGGTGATGGACATCTCGCTGAAGACCATCGAGGTCGACCGCAACGGCACCAACGGCCTGATCTGCAAGGACAACATCCGCGCCGACATAAAGGTCACGTTCTTCGTGCGCGTCAACAAGACCGTCGAGGATGTGCTGAAGGTGGCCGGTTCGGTGGGTGTGCTGCGCGCGAGCGATCCACGCACGCTCGAGGAGCTGTTCCAGGCGAAGTTCTCAGAAGCGCTGAAGACCGTCGGCAAGAAGATGGAATTCGTCGATCTCTACAATGAGCGCGACGAGTTCAAGGATCAGATCATCCAGCTGATCGGCCGCGAGCTCAACGGCTACAACCTCGAGGACGCGGCGATCGACTACCTCGAGCAGACTCCGCTGAAGATGCTCGACCCCGACAACATCCTCGATTCCGAGGGCCGCAAGAAGATCATCGACCTGACCTCGCAGCAGCGCGTCAAGGCCAACGAGATCAGCCGCGAGGCCGAGAAGGTGATCAAGAAGCAGGACGTCGAGACCCGCGAGGTGATCCTCGCCCTCGAGCGCCAGCAGGCCGAGGCCGAGGCGAAGCAGCACCGCGAGATCGGCACCACCCAGGCGCGCGAGACCGCCGAGCAGCAGCGCGTCGAGGCCGAGGAGCACCGTCGCGCCGAGACCGCGCGCATCGCGGTGTCGCAGGACCTCGGCGTCGCCCGCGAGAAGGCCGACCGCGAGATCCAGGTCGCTGGCAAGAACCGCGAAGGCGCGGTCGCGGTCGAGAACGAACGCATCCAGAAGGAGCGCATGCTCGAGGCGGTGCAGCGCGAGCGCGCGGTCGAGCTGAGCCAGATCGAGAAGGAGAAGATCCTCGCAGTCGAGCGCAAGAACATCGCCGAGGTGATCCGCGAGCGCGTCGCCGTCGAGAAGACGGTGGCCGAGGAGGAGGAGCGCATCAAGGACGTGCGTGTCATCGCCGAAGCCAAGCGCCAGAGGGAGGTGGCGATCACCAGGGCCGACCAGGAGGCCGAGCAGGCGAAGATCAAGGAGGTGAAGCACGCGCAGGCCGGCGAGATCGCCGCGGGCCACCGCGCCAAGGAACGGCTGGTGCTCGCAGAAGCCGATCAGGGAGCGGCCGAGAAGGAGGCGGTGGCGAGCATGCGCCGCGCCGAAGGCAAGCAGGCGGAGTCGGCGGCGGCGGGGCTCGGACACGCGCGCGTGCTCGAGGCCGAGGCCGAGGCGAACCGCAAGCGCGGCATGGCCGAGTTGTCGGTGCGCGACGCGTCGGCGAAGGCGATCGAGCTGGTCGGCAAGGCCGAGGCCTCGGCGGTCGAGAACCGCATGATGGCGGAATCGCGCGGCCTGACCGAGAAGGCGGCGGCGATGGCCAAGCTGACGGAGGCGTCGCGCGGACACGAGGAATTCCGCATGCGCCTCGAGAAGGAGGTCGAGGTCGCGAAGGAGCGCATCCACGCGTCGGTGACGGTCGCGCAGGAGAACGGCCGCGTGTTGTCGGAATCGCTCAAGAACGCCAAGTTCGAGATCGTCGGCGGCGACGGCGAGTTCTTCGAGCGCTACGCCAAGGCGATCTCGGTGGGCAAGGGCATCGACGCCACCGTCGAGCACAGCACTGTGCTGCAGCACCTCGGCCGCGAGTACCTCAGCGGCGACCGCAGCCTGCCCGAGGATCTGAAGCAGACCCTCTCGGGCCTGGGTCAGGGGGGAGGGATCAAGGACGCGGCGCTCGGAGCGATGCTCACGCGCTGGGCGATGGGCCAGGATCCCGCCAAGGTGCAGTCGCTGCTCGCGCAGGTGCGTCAGCTCGGATTCGCCGAGCACGTGGCGGCTCCGACCAAGCCGTGAGCGGCTGACGTGCGTACGACCCCGGCTCGTCCCGAGCCGGGGTGACGTGAGAGGAAGCAGCCATGAGCGATGCGAAGCAGGCGCAGGTACAATTGGACGGCGGCACCTTCGAGGTGGTGCGCAAGCGCCTCGAGGACCAGGGGCGATCGCTCCTGGGCAAGGTCGGCGACCTCGACCGCCGTCGGCGCGAACTGTTCGGCAGCTCCGAGACCGAACTCCTGGCGACGGTGAAGGTGCGCACCGAGCACGCCTGCATCGCGCGCGACCTCGTCGCGGTCGGCGGCCGCTTGCTGCTCGGCTGCCAGGTGCGCATGGGATTGAAGTCGACGGTCGCGCCTGACGACGAATTCGCCGAACTGGCCTGCGCCGGCGCCGAGATCGAACCGGCGAAGCTGCAGATGATCGGGGGCGAGCCCTTCGCGAAGGATTTCCGAGACATCCATCAATACTACAAGGACGCTCGCCTGCTGCAGCTGCGGCGCAGCGATACGCTGCTGCTGGCGGCGTTCCAGACCGGTCAGCGGCTCGAGGACGTACGGGTCTTGCGTTGGAAGATCACGGCCGCCGGCGATCACGAATCCCTGGCCTACATCGACAATGGCGGCGACCGCGACTACACCTTTCCGCCCAGCCACGATTTTTCCTGGACGCGGACCACGCGCGACATGCAGGTGCAGGGATCGCACCCGCACGTCAACATCCTCGACACCATCTTCGTCGAATGCGTCGGCGGCGATCTCACGATCAAGGTGGAGAACAACACCGAGAGCGGAGCCGGCATCTTCTCGGAGCCGGTGAAGGACGCGACGCAGAGCTTGGATGACGGCGAGATCCATTTCGCCGCGCTCGAAGGCCTGGTGCTGCTGAAGATCCGTCCGTACCGCGAGAACGACTACCGCCACATCGTGTTCAACACCATCACCGGTGAGGCCAAGCGCATCGATGCCATCGGCAGTGCGTGCCAGCAGCTGCCCGAAGGTCACGGACTGATCTTCCCCGGAGGCTACTACCTCGCGAGCGGGACCCACAAGGTGTTCCCGCACGACGCCCGCGGCATGGAATTCGTGCGCCTGCACCGCGCGCCGAACGGCGAGGACCTCGCGTACGTCTACTACGAGCGCGTGAGCGGCGTGTATGCCATCCTGCGCTACAACCTGATCGCGCGCGAAGTGGATTCCCCGCTGATCTGCAATGGCTACTGCCTGCTCGACGACGGCCGCATGATCGCGCTGCGCGCCGAGGATGAACCGGCGCGGCTGCACACCCTGCAGGTCTGGCGTACGCCGTTCGCGAGCGAGACCTACGCGGCCGGGCAGCCGACCAACGGCAGCTTCCTGGCGAAGCTCGGGAACCGCGAGCTGGTGCGCGGCATCTCGGATCTGTTGCACGTCCAGCGGCTGATCGCGACTCCCCAGCCCACCGCCCCTGCCTTCACCGACCTGCTGCGGCATCTCGCCCGCGTCCGCGATTCCTACCACTGGCTCGACCATCAGGACGCGGGCGGACTGCAGGACGAGATCCATGGGATCCAGGCCAGCGCCAACGCCTTCCTCGGCGAATTCGAGATGGCGGCGCAGCTGGCCGAACTCGCCAACCAGCGCGTCGCCGGGCTCGAGACCTCGGCGCAGACGGTGATCAAGGCGTCGTCCTACGGCAGCCGCGATACCATCGAGGCGTTCGTGAAACCGCTGGCCGATATCCGCGCCCTGCGCGGGACGATCGCCGGCGCCCACGCCATGGCGCGCATCGATGGAGCGAAGCTCGCGGCCATCGATCACCGCTTGGCGGCAGCGGGCGACGGGCTGTCGATCGCCGCGCTGGAATTCCTCGGCCGCGACGAATCGCTCGCGCCCTACCGCGACCGCATCGCCGCTTCCGAAGCCGCGGTGCCCGCGATGACGACCACCGCCGAGGCCGTGTCGTCGGCTGTCGGCCTCGACGAGATCGCCGAGGGCCTGGATCTGCTGGTCGAGATGGTGAATACCCTGGAAGTCGCAGACCCGACCAGGCGGACCGCCATCCTGGAGCGTATCGCCGAAACGTATGCGCAGCTCAACCGCGCCCGCGCCATCACCGCGGCACGGCGCAAGGAGCTCGGCGGCAGGGAGGGGCGCGCCGCCTTCTCGGCGCAGACCGGGCTGTTCGCCCAGGCGATGGCCACCGCCCTGGCGTTGTGCGACTCGCCGGACGCATGCGACGAGGCGATCGCGCGCCTGTCGATGAACCTCGAGGAGATGGAGGGCCGCTTCGCCGACTTCGACGACCATGTGGTCGAGCTCGCGACGAAGCGAGCCGAGGTCGCCGACGCCTTCGCCGCGCGCAAGCAGGTGCTCGTTGATGAACGCCAGCGCCGAGCGGAGGCGATCGCGCGCGGAGTGGATCGCCTGGTCCAGAGCGTGTCCAAACGCGCGCAGGCGGCGACCAGCCTCGAGGAGATCGAGTCGCTGTTCGCCTCCGACCAGATGGCGGTGAAGGCGCGGTCGCTGCTCGCTCAGTTGCGCGAACTCTCCGAAACGGTCAGGGCCGATGACGGCGAGGGCCGGTTGAAGGCTGCGCGCGAGGACGCGGTCCGGCGCCTGCGCGACCGCAGCGAGATCTTCGACGGCGATGCGGTCAGGCTTGGCCGCCACCGCTTCAGCGTCAACACCCAGCCGCTCGAGCTGGCGATGGTGCCCAAGCCCGGCACCGACGGTCCCGAGATGTACTTCCACATCACCGGCACGGACTACGCGGCGCGCGTCGAGGATGAGGCATTCCGCTCGACGAGACGCTTCTGGGACCAGCCGCTGGCCTCGGAGAACGCTGAGGTCTACCGCGCGGAATACCTGGCCTGGCGCATCCTCGATGCCGCCGACCACGCTCGCGACGGCCTGACCACCGCGACGCTGGCCGAGGCATCGCTGCGGCCAGACGGGCTGCTTGCGATCGTACGCACGCTCGCCAATGCCGCGCACGACGAGGGCTACGACCGCGGCGTGCACGATGTCGACGCCGCCGCCATCCTCGAACGGCTCCTGCACCTGCGCGGCGCCTGTGGACATCTGCGCTATCCGCCGCTGGGCCGCGCCCTGGGCGCGCTCGCGTGGAGCACGCTCGATGTTCCTGATGGCGGCGTCCGCCTGCGCCGGCAGTGCCGCGGACTCGCCGGTCTGCGCCGCACCTTCGGGCCCGCGCCCGCGGTCGC
>JACDEN010000529.1 GCA_013816415.1 Planctomycetota bacterium | reverse complement strand
GTCACGATGTCCGTGGGCGGACGGCCGCGGTGGAGGCGGTCCTGGCCGCGGATCTCCCAGCCCTGCAGGTTGGGGATGACCTGGGCGAGGAAGCGGTCTGCGGCGTCGCCATCGGCGACGAAGCCGAAGGCGCCGCGACGCTGCACCAGCGCGCCGCGCTTGATGAATTCATTGCAGCGCTGCAGCTCGAGGTCGCGGTCGCGCTCGCACTTGATGATGTTGCCGGTCTTGTCCTCGGCGACGATCAGCCCGATGCGTTCGAGCGGATCGATCTCAGGAAGATCGTCGTGGTACTTGAAGCGCACGTGGCCGCACAGCCGAGAATCGACCTCGTACATCTCGAGGATCGGTTGCGGGCGACCGCGCACCTGCTTGGCGCGGTCGGCCTGCGGCGGCACCTGGCCGGCGTGCGCGAGCACGCTGCGCCACGGATCGCGCACCAGCCATTCCTTGGGCACCATGATCGGTCCGTGCATGAGCGGATCGAGGTGCTCGGCGGGGCCGGTCCATTCGAGCGGGATGACGCGGCCGCGGAAGACGAGGTTGGGCCCGGGCAGCGACCACACGTTGGCGACGGCGGCGCCGCCGACCTCCATGTAGATGCGCATCTTCTCGCCCTTGTCCTCCATCATCAGACGGGGCGAACGCGGGCTGCCTTCGATCACGCACGGATACGACTGGCCGTCGATGATCATGATCGGCGGCGGATGCACGCCGCGCACCTGCGCGAGCGCACGCTGCACCGAATCGACTTCGTGCAGCGCCTCAGGACGGATACCGACCGCGCCTTCGACGACGAGCGTGCGCGTGCGTTTGCATCCCGGCAGCGGGCGGCTCAGCGTGAGCACGATCTGCGCTCCCGGCTTCACTGGTTTGATGGTTTCGGCGGCGGCAGCGGCTCCGGCGGCGGTGGCACTCATGAGGTCGGATCCTTCGCGCGCCGGAAGCGGTCGGGCGGCGGCTACGGGTGGTCGGGCGTTGCTGACGTTGCTGGTGATGCGTGAGGTCATGCTGAAAAAGATGAGCGATGCGGTTGATGAACGGTGATCATTGGAATGAAACGTAGGCTCTTGAAGAGGGGGTCGGGAACGGGGGATCCGCACTATAACGGGTGAAAGTGCCCCGCAAGAAGGGAAAAACAGTGTTTCGGAGCACCTCCGCGGCAGATGGCTCCTAAGTGCCGAGATGCGCACCGCTTAACGACAGGACGAAGTTCGCAGCGGCGGCGGCGGGAGTGCCAGGACGCGCGTAAAAACTATTGGCATAGGACATTTTCCACCTCACGCGCCCATGATGACGCCTGCGCGACAGCTCGTTGCCGTACCGGCGGTGGCGCTCTGCGGCGGCCCTCCTTGCCGGCGTGGTGGGAGGTCCCACAAGAGCCACATGCTCCCATACCAGGCAGACACCGTGGCCGAGGCGCTCTTCCTCATCCTCGATCAGGTCGCCGCGAAAAAGGGCCGCGCGACGTTGGCCATTCCCGGGGGGCGTTCGCCTGGGCCAGTGCTGACCAGCCTCGCCGCGATGTGTGGCGAGTTCCTGCGATCCCGTCTCCATCTGCTGTGGTTGGATGAGCGTGCGGTGCCGCGTGGCGATCACGACCGCAACGATGCGCCCACGCTGGCGGCATGGTCCGCGGGCGGCGCCTTGCCGGCGTTCGTGCATCCGATGCCTGCTGAGGATGCGGAGCTGGAGCGCGCAGCGGATGCGTACGCACGGACGCTGCGTGACGCCACGGTCGATGGCGTGATCGACGCCTGCCTGGTCGGCATCGGCGAGGACGGCCATTGCGCGAGCCTGTTCCCCAACCATCCGGGACTGCGAGAGCTCAGCGACGTGTTCGTGGTGACGGACAGCCCGAAGCCGCCGCCACGTCGGCTCACGCTGTCGCTGCCGGTGCTGCGTCGCGCATCGCATGCGATCATTCTCGCACTGGGCGAGGCCAAGGGCGATGTCGCGCGCCGCGCCCGCCGCGGTCCGGACCCCGCGATCCCAGTCAGCCTGCTGCGGCAGGAGGTCTGTCTGTGGTATCTCGACGACGCGGCGATGCGGGCGGCTGGTGGATCGTAGCCACGAGTCACGCTGGTCGCCCGACTAGCCGAGCACTGCGAGCCACAACAGCATGCCGAACAGCGAAAACGCCGTGGTCACCACCACGATCGAGGCCATGAGATCGGCGTCGGCGCCGAGGACTCGCGCCATCGGCACCGAGGCCATCGCCGTGGGCGCCGCCATCAGCACCACCACCGCCGTCAGCGCCGCGCGATCGAGCCCCGCCCAACGTCCGAGGGCGTACGTCAGCAGCGGAACCAGCAGCAGCTTCACCACGCTGGTCGTCGCCAGTAGCGCCACGCGGCGGCGCATCAGGGCCACGTCGAGCTGGTAGCCGACGAGCAGCAGCGCGAGGGGCACCGCCGCGTTTCCAAGCATGGTCAGTGCCGAGGCGGCCGCGTGTTCCACCGGCTCGGTGGTGGTGAACAGAGGCACTCTGCTGAGCGAGATGCCGATGCCGATGGCGCAGCCGATCAGCAGGGGGTTGGTGAGCGATTCGACGACCGTGCGCCGCAGTCCCGCGCCCGTCAGACCATGCCGCGGAAGCATGAAGCCGATCATCGCTCCGATATTGAAGCACGGCACCATGATGCCGAGCAGCACCAGGTAGATGCTGGTCACGCGCTCGCGCTCGGACGCCGGCAGCGTCGAACCCAGGAGCAGGATGACCGGAAGCCCGATGAACGCGCCGTTGCCGCGCACCACGCCGCTGAGCACGCTGCCGCGCTCGGCGGGAGGGAGTCGCGCGGTGGCGAACCACGAGGCGATGAACGCGAGCCAGTACGCCGCGAGCGCCACCACGATGGCCCGTGGATCGGCGAAGGCGCGGACATCACTCGATCCGATCGCCACCACCAGCTGGGCGGGCAGGCCGACCCAATAGACCACCCGATGCAGGTCGGCGGCCCCGGCTTCCGTCACCAGGCCCACGCCCCTGAGCGCGCGTCCGAGCAGGATCAGGGCGAAAACCGGCGCGATGACGCACAGCAGCGCCAGCACGTGCGAGATCATGACTGACGGTCGAATACCACCCGGTGTTTGCAACAGTGGCACCCCCTCGCCGGGCGCCTCCTTGCCCCGGCCCTCCCCCATCCCTCAAATGCCGGATC
>JACDEN010000528.1 GCA_013816415.1 Planctomycetota bacterium | reverse complement strand
GCCTACGACCTGGTCGTGCTCGCGCATCCCGCCTTCGAGGCGTCGTGGTCGCGCCTGACGGTTTCATCGCGCGCGGCCATCGCCGAGGCGGTCGTCGGCATGTGGATGACGACCACCTGCCGCTTCACGCGCGCGCAGTACCTCGCCGGCGGTCACCTCACCGACAGCGAGACGCCGTTCGCGGATCCCGACGGCCGCTGGGGCGACCGCATCTGGTACACCATCCCACAGCTGCGGCGCATCGGCGTCTCGGAGCCGGTACTCTCCGGCCTGATCGCCTGGGCGCGCATGATGTGGCCCGGTGGCGATGTGCAGGCGCTGATGTCCACGGGCAGCGATGGGGCGTCCACGGGTGCGGGCCGCGACGATCGCAGCGCATCGCCCCATCGCGCCGATGGCTGCGGGATCGGATCGCTCGGCGCCCTGCTGCTGCTCGGCCTGGTACCGCTGATCAGGCTCAGGCGCCGATGATGGTGTCGGTGTTCGGCAGCTCGCCGATCCGCGGCTTCCCTATTTCACCGCAGCCGCAGCGAGCTGTGTCCGCGCCCACGCGCGCAGGCCCACGATGGCCGCGGGTTCCTTGTCGGACTTGGCGCCAAGGATGTCACGGACCACCATCAGCGAGAACAGATCGGCGGAGGTCTCGTTCGGGTGGAACATCTCGTGGCTCGGGTTGAACGCGGTCGCATACGCCTGGAGCTCGTGCAGCGGCATCGACGCCGCCTCGCCGCTGGCAGCGGTGCGGTAGGCGGAGCCGTCGGCCACCAGTTCGAGCGCCACCTCGGCGAAATCGCCGGGCATCTCCGGTACCGCGGCTGAACTCCCCAGCACCACCAGCGGCTGGTGCAAGGTGGTGACGCCGCCGACGGTGACGGGAAACGCCCAGCCGCAGTCGACGCCATCGGGATTGACCAGCTGGTGCGACAGCAGCGCGGGCGTCGCGATGGGCGGCTTCGCCAGGCGCACGAAACCCCAGGTCTGGGTGAACAGCGTCGCGAACGGCTGCGGATCGGTGCGCTGCAGCACATGCATCTGCTCATGCACCAGCAGGCGCGCCGCCTGCGGGTTCAATTTCTGGCCGCCGCGGCCGACCATCATCGGCAGCACGTCGTCCGAGAGCACGATGCAGCCGCCGCGGGTGTGCGGCAGGCCGCCCTCGATCGCCGGATCGAGCTTCACGAATCGCCACGGCACGGCGGCGAATCGCGGATAGGTCTCTGCGAGGTACGGGAACACCGAGGCCACCACGCCGGTGATCGCCTTCTGCTCCTCGGCCGAGAACGCGCGCGCCGCTTCGCGGTAGCGCTTGCGGCACTCGTCGCGCTGCGCCGCGAGATCCGCTCCCGGCACCACCGATCCGGTCTTGCACGCCATCTCCTGCGGCTGGAGCAGCGAGAAGTACGGCTCGATGGTCTCATCGACGATGGCGGCGCGCGCCTGGTCGATGGTCAGGAACGCGACGTCGGCATGATCCGCCGCACAGAGCGGAAGCGATGCGATGGCGATCAGGAAGCCACAGAGGAAGCGGCGCATGAGAATCCTTCACATGGCGGATGGTGACCGCTGGTGGCAGAGAGTGTCGCGGTCGAGGGCCGAGCGGAAGCCCGGTGCGTCCCACGCGGCACCGGGAGTAGGGGATGGCGTGCATAGCCCGCCGCATCAGGATAAAAAGCCATGCCCACAGGGTTCGCGGCCATGGTAGCGCGGAAAGCGGTGACACTACGATATCCGCGTAGGAATCCGCGATTCCGCATCCTTCCGCCGCCAGCCCACCCCCAGTCCGACGGTGCCAAAGCCATGCTCGAACTCCGCTCCCTTCCTGCCACCGCTCCGCTGCGGCTGACCACCGGTTGGACGGTCAGCGCCGACCCCGGCGATCGCGGCCGCGCCGATCGCTGGTTCGACGCCGAGCGCCCCGACGCTCGGGCGATCCCGGTTCCCGGCGTCATCCAGCAGGTGCTGCCGGATCAGCACGGGGTGTTCTGGTACTACCTGCGGTTCCGCCTCGCTACCGAGGCGTTCGCCGGCCAGGTCGTCCAGCTGCGCTTTGGCGCGGTCGATTATCTCGCCGAGGTCTGGCTCAACGGCCAGCGCATCGGTGGACACGAGGGCGCCGAGACGCCGTTCGTGCTCGATGCCACCGCAGCGCTCGCGCGCTCGGGCGATCAGCTGCTCGCCATGCGCGTGGTCAATCCCGACCTCCAGGTCATCGATGGGCTGAAGCTCGCCGAGATCGCGTGCCGCAACAAATCCATCTCGACCGGCTACGCGCCGGGAGCCGGATACAATTACGGCGGCATCCTCCTGCCGGTCGACCTCGCGGTGGTGCCGCGCCTGCGCGTCGCCGACCTGTGGGTGCGCGCCGATGCGGAGAGCGGCCGCATCCTCGCCACCATCACCGTCGCCAATGACACCGACGCCGCGGTGTCCGCCGCGCTGCGCCTGCACGCCGCGCCGTCGGCCGAGGGCTCGACCCTGGCCGAGGCCGACGCCGTCATCGCCGCTGCGCCGGGAACCAGCGAGCACGAGATCGAACTGACCATTCCCAACGTGCGACGTTGGAACCTCGAGGATCCGCACCTCTATCGCATCACCGCCACGCTCGATTCGTCCGAGCATCGCCACGATGCCAGCGTACGCACCGGGTTCCGGGATTTCCGCATCGTCGACGGCTTCTTCCATCTCAATGGGACACGGATCTTCCTGCGCTCGTCGCACACCGGGAATCATTTCCCGATAGGCATGATCGTGCCCATGGATCCGGATCTCATGCGCCGCGACCTGCTGATGGCCAAGGCGTCGGGCTTCAACACCGTGCGCTTCATCGCCGGCATGCCGTATCCCGAGCAGCTCGACTACTGCGACGAGATCGGCCTGATGGTCTACGAAGAGAACCTGTCGGCCTGGCTGCTCGGCGATTCGCCGCAGCTCGGCAGCCGCTTCGACCTCGCCCTGCGCGAGATGATCCTGCGCGACCGCAACCATCCGTGCGTGACCATCTGGGGGCTGCTCAACGAGACGCCGCCGAACACCACCTTCCTGCATGCGGTCGCGTCGCTGCCGCTCCTGCGCAGTCTCGATACCCTGGAAGTACCCGCTCGTCGAGCTCGCGACCGCGCTGCTCGTGGCGGCCTGCGTGCTCGCGTTCGGGTTCACGTGGGA
>JACDEN010000527.1 GCA_013816415.1 Planctomycetota bacterium | reverse complement strand
ACGTCATGGCGTACATCGGCACCTACAATTCCGGCGCCGCCAAGATCGCGATGCCGAAACTCAACCAGGCCGGCCTGGTGATGGTCAGCCCCGCGAACACCGCCAGCGGACTCACCAAGCCGGGCACCGGCGAGAAGAACGAACCCGAGGTCTATCGACCGAGCGGAAAGGTCACCTATTTCCGCATCGTCCCCGCCGACGACATCCAGGGCGAGGCGGCGGCGAAATGGGCGAAGGAGATGGGCGTCGCCAAGGCGTACGTGCTCCACGACAAGGAGGTCTACGGACGCGGCGTCGCCGAGAGCTTCCGCGCCAACGCCGAGAAGCTGGGCATCGCCATCGCCGGATTCGAAGGCATCGACGGCAAGGCCTCGAATTACCGCTCGCTGGTCACCAAGATGCGACAGCAGGCGCCGCAGCTGGTGTACTTTGGCGGCACCACCCAGAACAATTCCGGACAGATCGCCAAGGACATGGTCTCGGGCGGCCTCGACGCGAAGCTGATGGTTCCCGACGGCTGCTACGAGAACGCGTTCATCTCGTCGGCCGGCGCGCAGAACCTCGAAGGCCGCGCCTTCATCACCTTCTGCGGCGCTCCGCCCGAGCAGCTCACCGGTAAGGGCAAGACCTTCGTCGATGCCTACCGCGCGAAGTTCAAGTCCGAGCCCGAGGCGTACGCCGCCTACGGCTACGAGGCCGCGAACGTGGTGATCGACGCCATCCGCCGCGCCGGCACGAAGGATCGCGCAGCGATCGTCGCGGCGGTGGCAGCGACCAAGGATTTCGACGGGGCGCTGGGGAAGTGGTCATTCGACGCCAATGGCGACACCACCCAGAAAGTGGTGAGCGGCAACACCGTGAAAAACGGCAAGTTCGAGTTTGTGAAACTGCTGGGGCAGTGACGCCGCGATCCTTGCGCACGAAGCCCTGGAATTTTCCGGCATCGAGCCCAACCTAGCCGGCGATGTCCTGGTTCGAGTACGTCCTCCAGCAGCTGATCACCGGCCTCACCAACGGCATGATCATCGCGCTGGTCGCCCTCGGCTACACCATGGTGTATGGGATCATCGAGCTGATCAATTTCGCCCACGGCGACCTGGTGATGCTCGGCTCGTTCCTCGCGCTGACGCTGATCGGCGCCTGCGGTCTCGGCCAATCGCCGTGGATCGGACTGCCCCTGCTACTGATCGCCGTGCCGGCCTTCTGCGCGGTGCTGAACTGGTCGGTCGACCGCGTCGCCTACCGACCGATCCGCCAGGCGCCGAAGCTGACCGCGCTGGTGACGGCGATCGGCATCTCGTTCATCTTCGTGAATCTCGGATTCTTCTGGGGCGGCATGCCGATGGCGGTATTCGGCGGCGGCAACGCCCCTGCCGCGCAGAAGGATGTGCCAGACCTCATCGGATTCTTCAATCTGCTCGGCAAGAATTGCCAGGTGCGGTTCACGGTGAAGGACGCGCTGGTGGTGGCGGTGACGGTGCCGCTGATGATCGCGCTCACCTGGTTCGTGCGCTCGACACGGCTGGGCACGGCGATGCGCGCGACGGCGCAGAATCCGGTCGCCGCGCGCCTGATGGGCATCGACGTCGACCGCGTGATCGGCGCGACGTTCGTCATCGGCGGAGCGCTCGCCGGAGTCGCCGCGGTGGTGCAGTCGCTCTACTACAACACCGTCTCGTTCCAGATGGGCTACCGCGTGGGCATGGACGCATTCACCGCGGCGGTCCTCGGCGGCATCGGCAATCTGCCGGGCGCGGTGCTCGGTGCGGTGGTCATCGGATTGGTGCGAGCCTTCAGCGACGGCTACCTCTCGACGCAGTGGACCAACGCGCTGGTGTTCCTGATGCTCATCCTGATGCTGGTGTTCCGGCCTTCGGGTCTGCTCGGCGCCCACGTGCGCGAGAAGGTCTGACGGATGGCGATCGCACGGAGCACAGTCGTGTGGGCGGCCGCGGCCATCGCCGCGGCGGCGGCGCTGCCGGCGTGCGAATACCTGTTCCACCTGCTGCCGGTGTGGAAATGGCTCAAGGACTGGACCCACGTCGCGCCGCTGATGCCGACCATCTTCGCCTTCATCATCGTTGCGCTCGGCCTGAACATCGTCACCGGATTCACCGGCCTGTTGAATCTCGGCGCCGCGGCATTCGTCGCCATCGGCGCGTACACCTACAGCATCCTGACCTGCGAGACCTATCCGTTCCAGGTGGGCTTCTGGCTGGGCGCGCTGCTGGCGACGCTGGCGGGGGCGCTGGTCGGCGCGGCGCTCAGCCTGCCGACCATGCGCCTGCGCGGAGACTACCTGGCGATCGTCACGCTCGGCTTCGGCGAGATCGTCCAGGACCTGCTGAAGAACCTCGATCCCATCACCAACGGGACCAAGGGCATCAATCCGGTCCCGCACCCGCCGAACCTCCCGGCGCTGGCCCAGGCGACAGAGGCGACATCGGCCCTGCACCGGCTCGCGCTCGGCATCTACGGCTCGTACCGCGATTCCGCGCCCCATTACCTGCTCTACCTGCTGCTGGTGGTCATCACCGCGGTGGTCTGCCGCAACCTGCGCCGCTCGCGCATCGGGCGCTCGTGGGTCGCGGTGCGTGAGGACGAACTGGCGGCGCGCTCATCGGGGCTGAATACCGCGCGCATCAAGCTCTCGGCCTTCAGCTGGGGGGCCGCCCTGTGCGCGGCGGGCGGCGCGCTGATCGCGGCCCTGGTCGGCACCAGCATCGACCCGGCGTATTACGACTTCCAGCTGTCGATCATCGTGCTGTGCGCGGTGATCGTCGGCGGCATGGGTTCGATCGGCGGCGTCATCCTGGGCGCGGTGGTGATGTTCGGATTCAACAGCATCGTGCTGGTGCGTCTGAGCGAGGCGCTCGCTTCATCGCACGCGGACAGCAACGTGCTGGCCTCGCCGAACAACTGGAAATTCCTGGTCTACGGCCTCGCGCTGGTGCTGGCGATGCGCTTCAGGCCGGAAGGGCTGCTGCCCGCGCGCGACGTGCGCGCGGCGCTGCGCCGCCCCCCTTCCGCTCCGGCGGTCGCGCCATGACCGCCGTGCTCGAACTGCACGCGGTGACCCTGCGCTTCGGTGGGCTGACCGCGGTCAACGCCGTGGGATTCCGCGTCGAGCCTGGGCAGATCGTCGCGGTCATCGGGCCCAACGG
>JACDEN010000526.1 GCA_013816415.1 Planctomycetota bacterium | reverse complement strand
GTGGAAGCCTGTCCGCGACGCGACCGATCGGGACGCGGGCGGCGAGTGGAAGCGTCGCGTCGTCCCAGGTCGACAAGCCGCAGGCTCCGCTCGACAGCGCCGCCCGCTGACGGTCCAGACCGATCCCCGGTGCGCCGACGCACCCGAGACCGGTGATGGCGACCGCTCGCGAGCGTCGGACGGATGGGATTTCCACGGACATCACCGATGATCCTGGAACTGCATGACCCCGCTCAAGATCATCCCTCGCCACCCACGACATGCGGGCGTCGGTCGCGGCTGTCCACCGCCCGGGTCGCAACCAGGTGCGCGATCTCGTCGAGAGCCTCGCTGATGATGCGGTGACGCGCCGCCTCGTTGCGCAGGTGGCCGAGGATCCACGGCAGTTCGCCGCGATCGCGCAGCACCGATGGCCGATGGGCGCCGACCTGTGAGAAGAAATCGGTCGCCCGTTGTTCGATCCCGACGGGGATCGCGATCCCGCATGCGCTGGCGATGGCTGCGCCCTCGGTGGTCGCCCGCAGGACCAGCGAGCGCTGTCCCGGATCGTTCCATACGGCGGCCATGCCGGATCCGGTCGCGAGGCAGAGCGGGCCGACGGTGGCGTTGAGGATCGCCTTCTCCCATTGCGCTGGTCGCGGGTCGGCGCTCAGTTCGACCGTGATGCCGGACTCGCGCCAGCGCGCGAGGATCGTCGTCCAGTCCGGGCCTGGATCGGCGAGGACCACCCGCGGCGGAGGACCGACCGCGCGCACGACACCGTCATTGTCGAGGTCGAGGGCGAAGAAGCAGGCCATCACCGAGCGTGGCTGCCCGATACCGTTCTGCGCGACCAGACAGTCTGCAGGCAGATCGCGCCACGGCGTCTGATGAGCGCGGCAGGCCACCAGCAGCGGCATGCCGGTGCTCAACGGCCGCGTCCCGATCTGCGGCTGCCACTCGCGGATGCCCGCGGGAAGTGCTGCTCTCCTGCTGGTGATCGATCCCGACGGGCCTGCGTACACGCGGGTCGCTCCGCCGGCGGCCCCGAGATACGCCCCGACCAGCCCGGGTCCGAGCACGGCCCAGCCGTCCGTGTCCCGCGCGGCCGACCGTGCGGGATGATCGACGGGGGTGGCTGAGGGTGTGGGTGTGGGTGTGGGTGTGGATGTGTAAGGCGGGAGTTTGGCCATCGGGATGCGAACCCGCATCCTACAACACCTCCAAACACGGCAAGCCACCCCTGGTGGCCCAAATGCGGGGCCGGTACGGTCGTGTCGTGTTTCCCCATACCGTCTCCCGATCGGCACGGCAGTCCGGGCACGGTCGCACTGCAGGAGTATGATTTCTTCGAATCCTGGCGCTCTGAGTCGCCGCAGGCAGCGGGTGGCCCGGACGCGGGTCCGCGGGGGTCCGCACAATGCCCTTCGGGCCCGGCGGAATCCCCCGTATCCTTGCGGGCATGACCGACCGCGGAGTCCGCCCGTTCTCGGATCCATCGACGCCCCGGCACTGGATCAGGCCGAAGACCGCGCGCATCACCCATGTGGATCTGTCGGTCACCATCGATCTGGATGCGTGCCGCGTCGACGGCGTGGTCGAGCACCGCTGCGAATTCCTCGAGCAGCGCGCCGGCCGCGTGCTCGGCCTGGACAGCCATGATCTGGTGATCCGCGAGGTCTCGATCGATGGCGCGCCGGCATCCCACAGCTCGTCGGGCGATCATCTGCTGGTCGCGATCCCCGACGGTGCGCGCGGCGGCACCGTCCGCATCGCCTTCACGGCCGACCATCCGGCGAAGGGCATGTATTTCATCCCCGCTGACCCGAGGCGCAGTCAGGTCGCGATGTGCTGGACCCAGGGTGCGATGGAGGACCATTCGCATTGGTTCCCGTGCTTCGACTCGCCCAACAATCTCAGCACCTGGCGCATCTCGGTGCGCCACCGCGACCATCTGACCGCGGTCGCGAACGGGGTGCGCCAGCCGAAATCCGCGGCGGTCGACGGCTGGTCCACTGCGATCTTCGTCCAGGACCGTCCCCACGTCGTCTATCTGGTCAACGTCGCCGTCGGCGAGTTTTCGGAGGTCGTCGACAGCGGCGGTCCGGTGCCGATCGCGCACTACGTGCCGCGCGGACGCGAGGCCGAGGCCGGAGCGATGTTCCGCGCCACCGGCTTCGCCATCAGCTGGTTGTCCGCATTCATCGGCGTGCCGTTCCCGTGGGCGCGCTACGGCCACGTGGTGGTCCACCGCTTCATGTGGGGCGGCATGGAGAACGCCTCGCTCACCACCATCACCGACCGCGTGCTGATGGACGCCGCTGATCAGGCGCGCGAGGACATCGACTGCGACAGCCTGGTGATCCACGAGCTGGTCCATCAATGGTACGGCGACCTGCTGACCATGAAGGGCTGGTCGGACATCTGGCTCAACGAGAGCTTCGCCACCTACCTCGAAGCGCGCGGCACCGCGGCGTGGCGCGCGCACGGCGATCCACGACGCGAGGCCGACGAGCTCGCGCTGCTGTTGTGGATCGACCGCCGCGCGTACCTCGACGAGGACGGCGGCCGCTATCGCCGCGCGCTGGTCACCAATCGCTATGAGGACGCTTACGAGCTGTTCGACCGCGTCGCCTACGAGAAGGGGTGCCTGGTCCTGCATCAGCTGCTGCGTCTGCTCGGCGAGGACCGCTTCCGCGCCGCGCTCACGCTCTACACCACGCGCCATGCCCACGACCTGGTCGAGACCGCCGATTTCCGCCAGGCGCTCGAGGATGCCACCGGCGAGCCGCTGGACTGGTTCTTCGACCTGTGGGTCCATCGCGCGGGACATCCGCGCCTCAGGGTGCGGTGGAAGCACGACCCGGCGCGCGGCCAGCTGGTGATCGAGCTCGAACAATCGCAGGCGAGCGGGCTGCCGGCATCCGAGCAGCCGGAGCACACCTACCGCTTGGCGATGGATGTCGTTTGGGCGCACGGCAGCGGCGATCCCGTGCGACGACGCGTCGAGATGTCGCGCGTGAGGGAGGTGGTGATGTTCCCATGCCCGACGGCTCCGACCTGGGTCGCGCTCGATCCCGAGGGCGACGTCCCGGCCGAATGGGACGAGGATGCCGACGCGCCACAGCTGGCCGCGCGCCTCGAGGATGCGCGTCTCGCCGCGCCTGGCCGCGCCCGCGCCGCGGTGG
>JACDEN010000525.1 GCA_013816415.1 Planctomycetota bacterium | reverse complement strand
CGACGGAACCTCACCACGGATCGCGAAAGGCCAGCTCGGCATGACTGGTGAAACTAGAGCCGCGAGAGAGGGAGTCCACGCCTGGCCCCTGTCACGGTGGCCGTGGACACCACCACGGCGATGACGCGAGGAGCTGATAATTCCGCGAATGACGCTGGTACTCCTGCCCATTCCCGGATGGGTTCCGTGGACATAAGAAGTCGCAACCGGCCCAGACCACGTCAGGAACCCCGCATGCCCACCATCCCCCGTCCCGAATACCCACGACCACAGTTCGTCCGCGAGGACTGGCTGAATCTCAACGGAAGCTGGGAGTTCGAGACGGATCCGGGCGACACCGGCCTCGAGCGCGGCATGGGCAAGCGGAAGCTCACCGATCGCATCACCGTGCCCTTCTGCCCCGAGTCTGAACTCTCGGGCGTCGGCCTGACCGATCGCGTGCTCGCGGTGTGGTACCGCCGCACCGTGGCCATCCCCAAGGGCTGGAGCGGCAAGGACGTCGTCCTGCATTTCCAGGCCATCGACTACGACGCCACGGTGTGGGTCAACGGCGTCCAGGTCGCGCGCCACCGCGGCGGCTTCACTCCCTTCAGCTGTCCGCTCGCCGGTGTCGCCGAGGCCGGCACCACCGCGACCATCGTGGTGCGCGCGCGTGACGACTGGCGCCCGGGCCAGCCGCGCGGCAAGCAGACGCAGGCGGTCAATGGCCACTCGTGCCTCTACTCGCGCACCACCGGCATCTGGCAGACGGTGTGGCTGGAAGCGGTGAACAAGGTCCACCTCAAGCGCGCGCGCATCACGCCCGACTTTTCGGGCGGCCGTTTCCGCGTCGAGCAGCCGCTCTCGGCGAACGTTCCCGGTTACCGCGTGCGCGCCACGCTCAGCGACGCCAAGGGCCAGGTGGCGATGACCGTGGCGCGCGCCGATGGCGATTTCGCGCCGATGTTCGACCTCGAGATTCCTGACGCGCGTCGCCGCCCCTGGTCGCCCGCGGACCCGCACCTCTATGACATCGAACTGTCACTGCTCGACGAGCGCGGCCAGGTCGTCGATCGCGTGACCAGCTATGCCGGCCTGCGCTCGGTCACCGTCGAGGGCCGCGCCATCCGCATCAATGGCGAGCGCGTCTTCCAGCGCCTGGTGCTCGACCAGGGGTGGTACCAGGACGGATTGATGACTGCGCCGAGCGAGAAGGCGCTGATCTCGGACATCGAACTTTCGCTCGCCGCCGGCTTCAACGGCGCGCGCCTGCACCAGAAGGTGTTCGAAGAGCGCTTCCTCTACCACGCCGACCGCATGGGCTACCTGTGCTGGGGCGAGTTCGGCGACTGGGGCGTCTATTACCCGGATTGGAACCAGCCCGACCCGACGTGGTCGAACGAGCACCACAAGTTCGGCTGCGCCTTCGTCGCGCAGTGGCTCGATGCGCTCGAACGCGATTACTCGCATCCGTCGATCGTCGGCTGGTGCCCGATGAACGAGCAGACCATGAAGCTCGAGGACCGCATCGACGCGTTCGACGATCTGATCCGCGCGATGTACCTCGCGACCAAGGCCTGCGACCGCAGCCGGCCGGTGCTCGACATCTCGGGCTGGGCCCACCGCGTTCCCGAGAGCGATGTCTACGACAGCCACGACTACGAACAGGATCCCGCGAAGTTCAAGGACACCCATGCGGGGGTCGCGCAGGGTAAGGTCTTCACCAATTCGCGCGACGGCGGCAAGACGACGATGTGCATCCCGTACCGCAACCAGCCGTACTTCGTCAGCGAGTTCGGCGGCGCGCAATGGAACCCCGAGGCCAAGAAAGGCGAGGCGTCGTGGGGATACGGCAACAATCCCAAGACCATCGAGGAATTCTATCAGCGCTTCGAAGGCCTGTGCGGCGTGCTGCTCGATAATCCTGAGATGTTCGGCTACTGCTACACCCAGCTGACCGACGTGTTCCAGGAGCAGAACGGCATCTATCGCATGGATCGCCGGAAGAAGTTCGACCTCGCGCGCATCCGCGCGGCGCAGGTTCGGGTGGCGGCCTATGAACTGGTCGGGAAGAAGTCCGACGATGCATCGCCGGGGACATCCGGCCGTCCGCCGGTCAAGGTCTCGGGGAAGCCCAAGTTGAAGAAGGCCACCAGCGCCAGCTGAAATCCTCAGCGAAGCACCGCCCGCACCACCACCACCCCGACGGCGATCGATCCATGAGCACGACCAAACTGCGCATCGCCATCGTCGGCGCGGGCGGATGGGGCAACCAGCATGCACGCATCTGCGCAAGCCGCGCCGACGTCGAGCTGGTCGGCATCTGCGGTCGCACCGCCGCACGCACCGAGGAGCGCGCGGCGGCCTATGACACCAGAGCCTACCTGTCGATCAGCGGGATGCTGTCTCGGGAACGTCCGGACCTGGTGTTCCTGTCGCTGCCCAACCGGGAGCACTTCAAACCCACTTTGGAGGTCATAGAAGCGGGCTTCCCACTGTTCGTCGAGAAGCCGCTGGTGTTCGATCTGCAGGAAGCCGACCAGCTGCTTGCCGCGGCGAAGCGGAAGGAGCTGTTTTTCGGCATTAATTTCAACTGGCGCTGGGCGAAGCCCGTGCAGCTCGCCAAGCAGGCGATCGCCAGTGGGCGCCTCGGCGATCCGGTGTTCGCGACCTGGCGCTTCGGCGGCGAGGGGGGGTCGTGCGCGCTGCACGACAACCTGATCGAGACTCAGTGCCACGGCTTCGATCAGCTCGAGCACCTGTGCGGGCCGATCGCCAGCGTCTCGACGCACGTCGCGGAGCGCACTGGCAAGGGCCCGAGCACCATGGCGCTGGCAATGTCCTTCGCCTCGGGCGCCGTCGGCTCGCTGGTCGGCAGCTATGATTCCTCGTACGCCTATGCCGGCGCGCACGCGGTCGAGATCGTTGGCACCAAGGGCCGCGTGCTGATCACCGACACCGTCAAGCGCTTCAGCTTCCAGGCCGCCGGCAGCGAGACCGCCGAGGTCTGGGAGGCCGGCTTCTTCAACGACGTCGACCGCGAGTTCCATCGCACCATGGACAAGCACGTCGACGACCTGCTGAAGGCCTTCCGCGCCGGCCAGGCGCCGCCGGTTCCGGCCGACGCCGGACGCCGCGCCTTGGCGCTGGCAAAGGCTGCGATCGCATCGCACGCCAGCGGCCAGCGCG
>JACDEN010000524.1 GCA_013816415.1 Planctomycetota bacterium | reverse complement strand
GGATAAAATGGGCGAAGCCCATCCCGCAACATTTTGGCCGTTACGGCCAAAATGAAGGACGACAAAGGTCGGGGGGTTTGGGGGCGAAGCCCCCGACTAAACTGGTTTGGGGGCGAAGCCCCCGACTACATATGCCACGTCGGCCTGACCAGCCGGCCCGACGGGCGCGAGTTGGTCGCGCTGCGGATCACCTGGACGCCAGAGATCCCCTTGCCGGTCATCGACCACATGCCGACCGGCCTGCCATCCTTGGCGACGGTGGTCGAGAACACCATCTCGTCGCTGCCGATCCTCGGACTGAAGTCGTCGACCACCGACTGCGCGGTATCAAAGCTCGGGTAGGGCCCGAAGAACACGCGCTGGCCTTGGACAGTGGTGACTTCGACCAGGAAGGAGGAGGTTTCCATGGTGATACCATTCCTTGTGCTGCGTGCGCGGCCATGGAAGGCCGTGGAACCCTCCACGGCCCTGGGCTGGCTCAATGCTGCGGAGGAGCTGGTGCCGGCTGAGGCTGAGGCTGAGGCGCGCCGGGCGGTCGTGGAGGCAGCTGCTGGCCACCCACCGGCGGCGGCACCTGGCCGGGCCCACCCGGTTGTCCGGGACCACCAGGCTGACCAGGCCCGCCGGGTCCCCCAGGATGTGGAGCCGGCGGCTGCTGCTGCTGAATCGGCTTGGTGTAGAGCACGGCCATCGACGGGAAGGTCGATCCGGGCAGGGTCACCGCGGTCATGCCGCCGGCGCGCCAGCCATCCTGGGACATCTGGTCGAGCATCAGCTGACCGTCGGGGGTGACGGTGCCGGTGCCGTCGAGCGGTACGATCTTGATGGTGGTCAGCGACTTCCCGGGCGTCGGCGTAACTTGGATCTGTTGCGGCTGTGGCTGCGGAGGTGGCTGCGGCGGCGGAGCCGTCTCCGCCCAAACGGAGGAGGCGCAGAGCATTGCGGCGCAGGTGAGGGCGGTGCGAGGCGAGCGGATCATGGTGACGTTCCTGAGAGAGGGTCTGGTCCTTGTGCTTACCGGCATTCCCCCGCGATCCAAGCCTGCGCTGCGCATCGCTGACGCATTGCCGGCGATGTGATCTTGACTGGCAGGGGGCCGATTTAGCATGCCCGCGCTGAAAGCGCTTCCAACCTCGCGCAACACCACAACCAGGAGAACGCAGTGAAACAAGCCTTGATGGTCTGGGGCGGCTGGGACGGCCACCAACCGAAGGAGTGCGTCGACCGTTTCGCTCCGTTCCTGAAGGTCCAGGGCTTCGAGGTCACGATCCGCGATTCGCTGGACGCGTACCTCGACAAGCCGCTGATGGATCGGCTCGATCTGGTGGTGCAGTCGTGGACCTGCGGCCAGCTCAGCGGCGATCAGGAGAAAGCCCTGATCGAGGCCGTGAAGCGTGGCGTCGGCATCGCCGGCTGGCATGGCGGCCTCGGCGACTCGTTCCGCAACAGCGTCGATTACCAGTTCATGATCGGTGGCCAGTGGGTCCAGCACCCCGGCAACCTGATGGACTACGAGGTCCACATCTCCGACTTCGACGATCCGGTCACCGCGGGTCTGAAGGATTTCCGCATGACCGCGACCGAGCAGTACTACCTGCACGTTGATCCGTCGAACATCGTGCTCGCGAACACCACATTCTCGGGCGACACCAACGACTGGATCAAGGGCACGGTGATGCCGGTGGTGTGGAAGCGCCGCTGCGGCAAGGGCCGCGTCTTCTACAATTCGCTCGGCCACAACGCCAAGGACTTCGACGTCCCCGAGGCGCGTACCATCATGGAACGCGGCATGATCTGGGCGGCGAGGAACTGATGGCCATGAACGTCGGCATCATCGGCTGCGGCAACATCTCCAACGCCTATTTCACCGCCTGCAAGCGTTTCACCGATCTCAATCTCGTTGCGTGCGCGGACATCGACCTCGAGCGCGCCCAGGCCAAGGCCAAGGAGCACGGGGTCGGCAAGGCCTGCACCGTCGATCAGATCCTGGGCGACAAGAACATCCACGTGCTGGTGAATCTGACGATTCCCAAGGCCCACGCCGAGATCGACTGCAAGGCCCTCGAGGCCGGCAAGCACGTCTTCAGTGAGAAGCCGTTCGCGCTCACCCGCGCCGAAGGCGAGAAGGTGGTGAGCCTGGCCAAGGCGAGGAAGCTGCGCGTCGGCTGCGCGCCCGACACCGTGCTCGGAGCCGGCATCCAGACCGCGCGCAAGCTGATCGACGACGGCGCCATCGGCACGCCGGTGGCGGCCAACGCCTTCATGATGTGCGCCGGCCACGAGAGCTGGCACCCATCGCCTGAGTTCTACTACCAGAAGGGCGGCGGGCCGATGTTCGACATGGGCCCGTACTACCTGCACGCGCTGATCACGCTGCTGGGGCCGGTGCGGCGCGTCACCGGTTCGACCCGCATCACCCAGGCCGAACGCACCATCACCAGCCAGCCGAAGGCCGGCAGCAAGATCACCGTCGAGGTGCCGACGCACATCAGCAGCGTGATGGACTTCGCCAACGGCACGATCGGCACGCTGATCACCAGCTTCGACGTCAAATCCCACACCCTGCCGTGTATCGAGATCTACGGCTCGGCCGGCTCGATGCAGGTGCCCGACCCCAACGGCACCGGCGGACCGGTGCGCATCCGTCGCGCGGGCGAGAAGGAGTGGCAGGAGATCCCGCTCACCCATCACTACCGCGAGGGCTCGCGCGGACTGGGCGTGGCGGATCTCGCCCATGCCGTCGCCTCTGGACGCAAGCACCGCGCGAACGAGGAGATCGCCCTGCACGCGCTCGACATCATGCAGGCGATCCACGAATCCTCGGACGGCGGCAAGCACGTGACATTGACCAGCACCTGCCAGCGCCCGCAGGCGATGAGCACGACGGTTCCGGAGTTCACCCTCGACGATTAGTCGGGGGCCTTGCCCCCAAACCCCCGCGCACCTTTGTCGTCCTTCATTTTGGCCGTAACGGCCAAAATGTTGCGGGATGGGCTTCGCCCATTGTATCCCGCAACCAGGACTCGGCGGTCGGTTCTCGAGGCGGCGGAGCCGCCGTAGCTCGGTTTAGTCGGGGGCCTTGCCCCCAAACCCCCGCGCACCTTTGTCGTCCTTCATTTTGGCCGTGACGGCCAAAATGTTGCGGGATGGGCTTCGCCCATTGTATCC
>JACDEN010000523.1 GCA_013816415.1 Planctomycetota bacterium | reverse complement strand
CGCCGGCCTCGTGCGGATCACCTACGACATGTACTCGATCCCCGACCGCCTCGACTGCTTCTACAAAGGCGTCCTGGTCGCATCGACCGGGGGCTTGGTGTCGGGGTCGGCGACGCTGCAGTGGGCGTACAATCCGCAGCCTGGCGATCCGTCGTGGTGCTTGGTGGTGATGAGCGCGCCGAACAGCGGGACGGCGTGGGTCTACACGCTGAACTGCCCGACCTGAATGGAATGCCCTCACACCCGCAGCATGTCATTGGCGAACCCGGGGTCGAAATACTCTGGATCGAATCGACCGCGCCGCGGATGCATCGACCATTCGACCATGCGTTCGTGCTCCTCGTCGGTCGGATCCGCGATGACGCGCAGGAAATCCTGGTAACTGGTCACACCACCGACGTCCTCGGGGGGACAGGCGCGAGCGCCAGCCAGACAGCGGGAATGGCCCGGGTAGCGGGTGCCGGGTTCCGGATCACCGAGAGCCTCGCAGGCGATGCGATGTCGCCAGGAGTCGCCGAAGTCGTACTCGTACTCGAAAGCGTCACGGGTGCTGGCCAGCAGATCACCCAGCCGGATCCGCCGGCTATCCCCGACGTCGGCACACCATTCATCCTCGACCAAGTGGAATTGCGGATCCGTGAATCGCCCCAGCGGGGTGAGGAACATATGGAGGTGGCTGTTCTTCCAGCCCATGGCGTACTGGATGACGCCATGGAGCTTGGCCAGGGTGAGGTCGGCGACCTCGACCCGGCGCCAGATCTCGGGTTCGATGCCAAGGAGGCTGATGCAGAGCCGGTAGACTTTGCCGTTGGCCTTGGAGATGCGCGACCGCTTGATACGCAGCGGTGGAGGATCCGGCAAGGCGGAGGCCTGCAGGATTTGATCAGGCGCTGATAGGGCAGGCTTGCGGCGGCGGTTTGCTGCACCCAGTTTCCCGCCGACGCTCTGAACATACTCGATTACCTCGGTGAGGTCGCGGTCGCACCACACTCGCTCGGACATTCCCCATCGGAGGAACGACAGCACGATCGGCTTGACCGCGGCGAAGAAGGACTTCCCGGCCATGACCTTGTGGGGAATGGCGTAGCTGAGGGCTTGCGCTAGCCCGGTCATCGACCACTCCTCGACGGTCTCCAATTCGTAGCCGTAGGCCACATCGGCGACGAGTTGGAGCACGATCCGGACTTCGCGCTGTTGCGCCTTGGTGAGTTCGGCGTGCGCGGGGCTGGCGACGAAACGGTCGGTCAGGCGCTCGATGTTCCAGCGTACGGCCTGTGCCATTTCATCGGAGTAGGCGCGCTCGGGTTTCGCCTGGGGATCCTGATTCGCGTCCATGTCAGCGGCCCTTGCACCAGTGGCGATAAGCGACGATCCATTCGTGGCCTGCCGGCAGCGGATTCGGAAGAGGAAGATCCGTAATTCCGATGCGCTGCTTGGCCTTGCCATGACGGCACACTGCTACGATTCGACCTTCGTCATCCAGATCGAAGGCGCTCACGCGCACAATTGCACCCAGGATCGTGGTCATGAACGGCACAGAGACGTGCTCCTCAAAGCAGGCCAGGAAACCACCGACCTGCTCGTCGTGATCGTAGGCGTCCGTCGTCGCGTCGGCGATGAGGCGTTCCAGGTGGTGAACCGAATTGGAAGCCGATCGGCGTTTCCGTGATTGGCGAGGTGCGGGCCCACGCTTCGTCGCAGTCAGGAACCGGTACAGCTTCTTGCAGGTCGCATCGAACTCCCGCTGATCGTCCTCGCATTCCGTCCCACGCAGCAGCGGGCCGCCTTCCTCTTCGACGACCTCGATGAGGGGCGGGATCGGTTCCGGCGGATCCGTCATGCGGCTCTTCCGGATCAGTTCGCAGCCGAGCACCCCGAGGTTGTCCACATGCCGTCGGATCGTGCGCGGGGCCAATCCTGCGCTGTGCAGGTGACGGATGAACGGCTCGAACTCAGCGACGAGGCGGGCGCCTGCGGCGAGATCCTGGTCGTCATAGCTCCAGGATTTCGGCCAAGGCCGCATCAGTGCCAGCAGCGTGTCGAGCGTCGCGTTGGCTGGGGCGGGCACGGCTGTTTACCCCGTCATTTCGGAAGACGAGGCTGGAGCTGGCAATCCTGCCACCACTTCGGCGTCGGACCGGTCGGGGTTGATGCAGTCGCTGATGATGTGGTCGGCCAACTCGCCGAGGTACTCGGTCAGGACCTTGTTCATCTCCAGGTATTCGGGCCACAGGTCCGAGTTGACGGTGCGCTTGCCGATCATCACGCACACCGAGGTCCGGCGCATGCGCGGATGCCGGTAGGGTCGGTATCCCTTCGATCGGCATAGGGCCAGGAACAGGCGGAGCGACCATGGGTTGGTCAGGGAGAAACGGAATTCGAGCGGCGGATCGACGACGACCTCGGGTGCCGGGAGGCCGTCGATGCGCTGCTGGAGCCGATCGATGGCGGCCTGCGCCGCCTGCCGTTCGCCCGACGTGGTCGCACCGGCGAAGAGGGCCTTGATCTTGACCAGCTTTTCGCGGATCTGGCTGTCGTCGGGCATGCTCAGTCCTCGCGTCCGCAGCAGTGTTTGAATTTCTTGCCACTCCCACAGGGGCAGGGCTGCTTGCGGAACGGCGCTGCTTCGAGGGTCTGACCTGACCCGCCCAAGGGATGGCACGCCGCCATCAGCGTCAACGTGAGGCGGTCGCGCTCGGCAGTGCCGATGAGCGGCCAGTCGGCAGGATCGTGCCAGATCGCCGGCAACCAGGTGCGGGCCAGGTCCAAGATCGGCTCGGGGATGCCGGCGATTGCCGATCCAGACGTGGCCCACCAATCATCGACCGGGACTAGACGAACGGCGATGCGTTCTCCCTTCGTCAGGTCGCGGGCGGCACCCTCGTCCCACAGCCGGCAGAGGGCTCCATCACGCGTGTCGCGCAGGTCGGCGCCCTCGTCCGCATGGACGCGCAGCACATCGAAGATCGACCAGCGATACCGTAGGCAACCGGCGGCGATCATCTGATCGAGCGCGGGCGCGTCGGCGGGCAGCGTGCGCGCCATGCGCTCGATCGCCGTCTCGCCGCGCCGACGGTGGTGGAAGGCGGTGGCCTCGAAGACGTGGACTCGGACCATCTCGCCATCGGCGATCAGGCCGCCGCTGCACCACAGGCCCAGGGCCTTCGC
>JACDEN010000522.1 GCA_013816415.1 Planctomycetota bacterium | reverse complement strand
CAGCCTCTGGTGTAGCGTCGACGGCGGTGCGGCCGGTGCACGATGCGGCGCCGAGCAGCGCAGCGAGCGCGCAGGCGATTTCTAGCGCACAGCGGAGGTTGCTCATGGCTGGGCTCCCTGCAGCGGTTCGACGGGGGCCGGGGCCGGCACCACGCGGATGATGCAGCGCGCATCGAGTGTGAGCGTCCGCTGCGCCCAGACACGGACACCGTCGACGGTCGCCGCGGAATAGCGCGCGAGATCACGCGCGGCCCAGTCGGCCTCACCGCGCTCGGCGTGGTAGAGGTTCAAGGCGATCGCGCGCGCCTCGAGCGACTGCAGGCGGCCGACGAACCGCGACTCGAAACCGTTGCGCGCGCGGTCCAGTTCCTCGCCGCTGATGCCGTCGCGCACGACCTGCGCCAGCAGCGCGTCGATCGCCGCCTCGGCCTGGTCCGCGTCGACGCCAGAACGCAGCACCACGTCGACGGTGAACAGGCTCGAGAGCGGCTGCGACGATTGCGACACGCCGACGCTCACCGCGATCGCCTGCTCGAGGACGAGCGCGCGGTAGAGGCGGCTGCTCTTGCCGGTGGCCAGCGCCGACGCCAGCAGATCGAGTTCGGCGTCGCCCGCGGAGAAGTGCGCCGGCGCATGGAACACCATCAGCACCTTGGTCAGCTCGACCTGGTCGGCGATGGTCTCGCGCACCACGCCTGGAAGGGTCGGCTGCGCTGCGGCGATGACACGCCGCGGCTCGGGGGCGGACGGCAGCCAGCCGAACGAACGCTTGGCGAGCGCGAATGCCTGGTCGGGCGATACGTCTCCCGCGATGACCAGCGACGCATTGGATGGCAGGTAGTGCTCGGCGAAGAACGCGCGCACATCGGCGACCTGCGCGGCCTCGAGATCCTCGTGCGATCCGATCACCGGGTGGTGGTACGGATGGGCTTCCGGAAACATCAGCTCGGACACGCGCAGCTCGACCGTTCCGTACGGCACGTTCTCGATCGACTGCCGCCGCTCGTTGCGCACGACGTCGCGCTGCAGGTCGAGCTTCGCCTGATCGATCTCGAGCCCGAGGCGCTCGAGACGGTCGGCCTCGAGCCACAGGAACAGCGGCAGGAGGCCAGGCGGGCCGAGCTCGTGGTAGTCGGTGTAGTCCTCGCTCGTCCAGGCGTTGTTCGAGCCGCCGGCCGCTTCCATCCAGGCGTCGAACATCTTGAGCGGCGCGCGCGTGGTGCCCATGAACATCAGATGCTCGAAGAGATGGGCGAATCCCGTGCGGCGGGGCTGCTCGTCGCGCGATCCGACGCGGTAGAGGAGGTTCACCGCCACCAGAGGCAGGGTGTGGTCCTCGTGCACGATCACATGCAGGCCGTTCGCGAGCCTGGTCTCACGCACCGGCAGGTCGAGGACGCTTGCGCCACGACACGTGGACGCTGAAAAAACCAGGATGAGCAGGCAGGGTAGGAGGATGCGCATGGGCAGGCAGGCTATGACGGCTCGCGGCGGCGTCGAGGCGCGGACCCGTGCGCTCAGCGCTGTTCGATGATGACCTTGCCGGTGTCGCCCTTCCAGAACAGGTCGAACGCGGCAGCGAGATCGCTGATCGGGAAGCGGTGGGTGATGATCTGGCCGAGGTAGGCCTGGTTGGCGCGCAGGCGCGCCAGGTTTTTCGCCAGGTCGCTGAACGGGAAATATTCGCTGCCGAGCACCGAGCGCTCCGGCGCGATCAGATGGTGCGAAACATCGAGGGCCAGATCCTCGCCGTGTCCGACGCACACCAGGACCCCGCGTTGCGCCAGCGCCTCCATCGCCTGCAGGCGCGCAGAGCCCTTGCCGCTGGTGTCGACCGCGACATCCGGCGCGCCCGCGCACGCGGCCGCCACCGTGGTCCTCGCGAGATCGATCGCTTCGGCGCCGAGCTTCTCCGCCAGGCGCAGGCGGAACGCGTTGTAGTCGGACACCAGGATGCGCGTCTGCGCGCCGAGGAGGATGCGCGCCATCGCCGCCACGCCGAGGCCGATCGGTCCGGCGCCGTTCACCAGCACGGTGCGGATGTCCGCATGGACGCACATCGCGCGTTCGATGGCGTGGCCTCCGGTGCCCATGACATCGAGCAGCAGCGTGGCCTCGTCCGCGGGGATTCCCGATCCGATCGGGAAGAAGATGTTCTCGTTCACCACCGTGTAGGCGCCGTAGCCGCCGTCGTGGCTGAAGCCCATGTCCGCGCGCTTGGCCAGGCACTGGTTGGTCAATCCGGCGCGGCACCAGCGGCAGCCTCCGCAGAAATCCATGAGGAAGATCGCGCCGAGGTCGCCGACCCGGATCGCGGGCGAGGCCCCCTCGCCGAGCTGCGCGACGACGCCGACGATCTCGTGGCCGGGAGTGGTCTTCCATCCGTCCCTGAACTGTCCCTTTTCGGACCCGCACATCGCATTGGCGCGCACGCGGATCAGCAGCTGGCCAGGGCCGGGCTCCGGCCGAGGGCGCTCGACCAGCGCGATGCGGCCGGCGCCCAGGAACTGCGCGCTCAGGGCGGGCGAAGAGGCCGGCGGAGTGGCGGGCGGAGTGGCGGGCGAAGGAGCCGACGAGAAGGCGGACGTGGTGCTCATGGAGGTCTCCGACGCGCATCGTGTCGTTGATCCGGTCCAGATCTCCGTACTTTTAACAGTGAACTATGCAAAAACGCCGGAACATCCCCACTGGCACCCACGGCAGGCGCGCCCAGCCCCCGCCGTTCTCGTTCCTGTGCTGCCACGTCCAACCGGCGCTCCATCCCCTCAACCACCTCCACCGCCACGGCGAGCTCGAGGTCGGCTACTGCCACACCGGCACCGGCGTGCTGCTGGTGGAAGGTCGGATGTTCGCGTACAGACCCGGCAGCGTCGCGCTGATCGCGGCCGAGGACTTCCACTTCCACCACAGCGCGCCCGGCACCACCAGCGACTGGACCTTCCTGTTCGTCGATCCGCTGCGCCTGCTCGGGCCGCACGATGGCGATGCCGCTTCGATATCCGCGCACGATCTGCGCGGACCGGCATTCCCCCATCTGCTGGAACGGGCCGCGCATCCGCAGGTGAGCGCGATCGCCGCGCTGATCGCCGACGCGTGCCGGCGCCACGGCGCGCGGCGCGACGCCGAATTCGCGCAGGAGGTGCGCGGGCTGGTGCTCGCGCTGCTCGCGCA
>JACDEN010000521.1 GCA_013816415.1 Planctomycetota bacterium | reverse complement strand
GTGAGCTCCTGATCCGCGCTCACCAGGTCGGCGACCAGAGCCAGCAGGTCGATGCGCTGTCCGGCGCCGAGGGAGCGCAGCGCCGGCATGCTCAGGTCGAACAGTGGCAGGCGCGCGGCGTCGCCGAGCGGCGCGATGATCGGATGCAGCCGCCTGGTCTCAGTGGCGAGCGACGGGTCGCGGCCGGCGATCGCCTGCCATTGGAGCTCGGCGATCGCTGGACGCGCATCGATCAGCAGGGCGAGGATCGCGGCGCGGGCGCTGAACGGATCGCGGCTGGCCGCAGTGATCTCCGACGGGAGGTTCGCCAGCAGCGCCGCACCGTACGCGATATGCTCTGGCGAAAAGCGACCGATGCGCGCCGCGATCTGCTCGGCTCCGATAACCAAGGACCTCGCAGGACCTGAGACCTCGAGCTCGGACCTGGGCGGCGGCTCGATCGGCGCGACCTCGGGCCAGGTCCCGTCCCAACGCGGGTCGACCGCTCGGATGCGTCGCCGCAGCGGCGGATGGCTCGCCAGCAGTCCGAGCCAGCTGCTCGCGAGCGCCTGGCCGAAGAACAGATGGCTGAACTCCTCGGCGCGTGGATGGTGGATGGCGGATCGGCCGTAGCGGTCGCCGACCTTCTTGAGCGCGCCGGCGACCCCGGCCGGATTGCGGGTGAACTGCACGGCGGAGGCGTCCGCCAGGTACTCGCGTTCGCGGTTGATCGCCGCCTTGATCAGCCGCCCGAAGAAGTAGCCGACGTAGCCGATGACAAACAGCACGATGCCCGCCCCGAGCAGCCAGATGATGACGCCGCGGTCGCGCCGCGATCCGTCGTTCGACCAGCCGCACATGCGCATCAGCACCCGTCCGGTCTCGCCGATGACCAGGATGCCGCTGAGCAGACCGATCAGCCGCAGGTTGAGGTGCATGTCGCCGTTGAGCAGATGGCTGAACTCGTGCGCGACCACTCCCTGCAGCTCGGCGCGGTCCATGCGGGCGAGGCAGCCGCGGGTCACGGCGATCACCGCATCCGACGGCCGGTGGCCGGCGGCGAAGGCGTTGAGACCGTCCTCCTCGATCACGTACACCAGCGGCATCGGGACGCCGGATGCGATCGACATCTCCTCGACCACATGGAGCAGCGTCCGCTCTTCCGCCGATGCTGCCGAGTCGTTCAGGCGCTTGGCGCCCATCATCTCGGCGGCCACCGAACCTCCGCCGCTCAGCTGCGCGATCTTGATCGCACTGCCGACGCCGATCGCACACAGCGTCAGCACGGTGACGACGACATGGAGGGCGGTGCGGTTCGCCATCACCTCCGCTTGATACGACAATGCGTAATAGGCGGCGACGTTGGTCACCGAGACGATCGCGATGACCGACAGCACGAACAGGACCACCAGCCAGCGGCTGGCGCGCCGGGCATGGTCCTGACGGGCGAAGAAGTCCATCGAGCTTCGGCCGGGAATCGCGGCGGTCGGGATCAGGTGAAGGCGACCTTCGGAGCCTGGCGCTCAGCCGCGTTCTCGATCTCGAACAGCTGCGCGGCCTGGAAGTTGCACGCGCCGGCGATGATGGTGTTGGGGAAGACCTCGCGCGCGGTGTTGTAGCCCATGACCGCATCGTTGTAGGCCTGGCGCGCGAACGAGACCTTGTTCTCGGTGGTGGTCAGCTCCTCGCTCAGCTGCGCCATGGTCGCATTGGCCTTGAGATCCGGATAGGCCTCGGCCAGGGCGAACAGGCGCCCGAGGGTTCCGGTCAGCGCTCCCTCGGCCGCCATCAGCTGCTTGACCGCGCCGGCATCCGCGGGATCGGCGGCGGCGCGTCCCTGCGCAGCGACCGCGCTGTTGCGCGCTGAGATCACCGCCTCGAGCGTCTCGCGTTCGTGCTTCAGATATCCCTTCGCGACCTCGACCAGGTTCGGGATGAGATCGTAGCGGCGCTTGAGCTGGACGTCGATCTGCGCGAACGCGTTCTTGAAGCGGTTGCGCAGGGTCACCAGCTGGTTGTAGATGCCGATGCCCCACAGCAGCACGATCACGCCGAAAAACAGCACTCCGCCGACGACGATCAGCACGGTGAGGATGACCGGATCCATGCGCTTTCCTCCGCATGATTCGTAGCCGGAGGGAAGTCGCCTGCAATATCCGCGGCATCACCTGGGCTCGGCGGGCTCCGCTGGAACCGCTGGCGTCGGCGGCAGCAGCCGCGCGTCGCCGAGGTGGATGCGCATGGTGATGCCGAAAGGCGCGGTGGCCCGGGCCTCGTGCGCGAGCAGTTCGCCGCCGAGCGGTTGATAGTCCTCGATCGCGATGTCGAGGCCGTCGCCCTCGATGGCGCGCAGCAGCACCGGATCGCCTCCGTACCAGCGCGTCGAACCGCCCGATGCGGCCGCGATGCGGTCGTCCTCCCAGCGGCGCTTCTCGGGCGGAAGGGCGAACGCCTGGCGCAGCAGTCGACCGAGATGGGGGACCGCCTTCTTCAGATCGTCGATCGCCTGGATCACCTGATAGCCATCGTCGGTGCTCTGCAGGTCGAGCAGCTGCAGCCCTTCGTCGCTCAGCAGCACGAGCCGCGCCTGTCCGTTTCCGAGACCGCGCACGTAGGCCGTGCAGCTGACGCGCTTGCCCGGAAGCACGAGCTCCATCCGGCCCGGTGCGAACCATGGCACCGCCGGCGCTGCGCGCGGCGTCTGCGCCCGCGCGGAGGAGGGGATCTCGGGCACGCGGACGCCGCAGCCCGCAGCCAGCACGATCAGCAGGGCGAGGAGCAGACGCATGCCCGCATCGTGCTGGACCCCGGCGTGGGGAAAGAGGTTCCCGAGCCTTCCAGACGCGGACTTTCCTCCCTCGGCTGATGACGCATCCTGTCGCCATGTCCCAAGCGATTCCCGACGTGGTCTATGCCGCTCTTGCCGCCCAGCTGGGGATTCCCGCAGCGGATCTCGTCCGCCGGCAGGACGACGGCCTGGATCGGCTCGGACTCGACAGCCACGGGCTGATGCGCGTGCTGCTCGACGTCGAGCGCGCTCTCGGCCTGCCGTCGCTCGACCTCGACGATGCGGCGCTCGAATCCCCGGCCACCCTGGTCGCTGGCGTCGCCGCCGTCGCGCGCGGCCCGTAGGTCGACGGCAGCCCATGCGCGCGCGACTGTCGGGAGCGGACTACTTCCACCACCTGCTGCAC
>JACDEN010000520.1:1658-3176 GCA_013816415.1 Planctomycetota bacterium | reverse complement strand
GCCAACCGCCTCAGCCAGGGCGAACGCGAGCGGCTGCTGAAGCTCGCCGAACGCATCCACGCCCGCGTCATCGGCCAGGACGAGGCGGTCGAGGCGGTGTCGTCGGCGGTGCTGCGCAACCGCGCCGGATTGGGCGACGCCGACCAGCCGCTGGGCAGCTTCCTGTTCCTCGGCCCGACCGGCGTCGGCAAGACCGAGCTGGCGAAGGCCCTGGCCGCCGAACTGTTCGACGACGAGAAGCACATCGTGCGCATCGACATGTCGGAATACATGGAGAGCCACAGCGTGTCGCGGCTGATCGGTGCTCCTCCCGGGTATGTCGGCTACGACGAGGGCGGCCAGCTGACGGAGGCGGTGCGCCGGCGTCCGTACACCGTGGTGCTCTTCGACGAGGTCGAGAAGGCGCATCCGCAGGTGTGGAACGCACTGCTGCAGGTCCTCGACGAAGGACACCTCACCGACGGCCAGGGGCGCACGGTCAATTTCAAGAACACCGTGGTGATCATGACCTCGAACCTCGGCTCGGAGCACCTGCTGAGCGGCGTCACCGCGAGCGGCGAGCTGATCGAAGGCACGCGGGAGAAGGTGATGGCGACCGTGCGCGCGCACTTCCGTCCGGAATTCCTCAACCGCCTGAGCGACATCGTGATCTTCCACCCGCTGAGCCGCATGCATCTGCGCCAGATCGTCTCGCTTCAGCTCGACCGCATCGGCGAGCGCCTGGCAGATCGTCACATCCATCTGGTGCTGACGGATTCCGCGCTCGAACGCATCCTCAAAGACGCCTACGAACCGCAGTTCGGCGCGCGCCCGCTGAAGCGTTACCTCGAACGCCAGATCACCGACGCCCTTGCCCGTCGCCTGCTCGAGGGCTCGATCCCCGAGCACAGCGATGTCGTCCTCGAGTCGGGAAGCGACGGGCTGGATCTGCGCATCGAGGAGCACAAGGACAAGGCGGGGTGAGGGGATTGCCCCGGTTCTGAGTTCATGGTTCTGCGTTCTGGGTCTACCATGGCCGAGAACGCAGGACCCAGTACGCAGAACAGGGGCAATCCTACGGCCTCTTCATCTCGAACCGTGTCTCCGCCACCGGCCCCCACGACAGTCCATCGCGGGTGTACGCGACCTTGAGCACGTAGGAGTTGCCCGGCGCGATCTGCGAGAACAGGTTCGCGAGCAGGCCCGACTGCTGGGACAGGAGCAGCACGTTGTCGCCGCCGCTGATCACCCCGCGCGTGTTGAGGATCGCCTGCTGGCCGACGATGCGCGTGAGCTTCCAGGGCCGCGCTTCCAGCAGCGAGACGTACAGCGCCTGCGGCTGATCGTTCTCGGGGATCGAGAAGGCCACGCGGATGCGTCCGTCGTTCAGCGCGGTGACCGACAGCGACTTGATCGCGGCCTCGGGATCGGCCTGGGGACGGGGACCCTCGCGGTCGAACTCGATGCGCCGCTCCTTGCGCTCGGGCAGCGGGTCGATGGCGGTGGTCGCGACACCCTCCTCGCGCAGGTAGCCGAAGA
>JACDEN010000520.1:0-1648 GCA_013816415.1 Planctomycetota bacterium | reverse complement strand
GACGTGGCTCGAGCCCTGGATGACGTAGGTCGTCTGCTCGCCGGCAAGCACCGCGCGCATCAGGCGCGAGAGCTCGCGGCCGTAGCGCCGATCGCTGAACATCTCGCCGAGCGCGGCGATGCGGCGGATCAGCACGGTCTCGCGCTGGGCCTTGGCCCAGGCGTCATGCACGTTCTGCGCGTGCTGGAGGATCGATCCCTCACGGTAGTGCATGTTGATCGCGTAGAGCGGGATGTTCAGGATCCGCACCGGCGTGTTCGCCAGCGCGTAGCCGAAGCGTTTGGCCGGCGTCGCCCAGGTGCCGTCGGCCACGTCGAAGGCGCGCTCGAGCGCGGGCCACATGCGCTCCTCGGGAGTCTCGACGAAGTGGTCGATCTGCTCCTCTGAATAGGTGAGCTGGTAGAAGAAGCTCGAGCGGTAGTAGTCGATGCTGGCTTCGCGATGGTGCTGGTCGTCGTCGGCACGGCGGCGGTCCGCGCCGTTGTCGGGACGATAGGCGGGGAAATCCTCGAGCGGGCGCTGCTTCGGCGGCCGCGGGAAGAAGCCCGGCTTCATCGCCGCGCTCTCGACCTCGTCGATGTACTCGTGCATCTCGTCGCCCGAGGTGTCGGTGTCGGTGATTTCGCCCTCGACCACCAGCGTGAGCGCCTCGGGCTGGCCGCGCTGGGCGCGGTCGAGGTCGACGTTGAAGCGGAAGTTGTGATTCACGCGTTCGAACACGCCCCAGATGAACCGCCACTGCTGGCCGTTCTCGACCACCGTGCGGTAGACGCGGCTGGTGCCCTCGGGGAAGGTGGCGACGATGTTCGAGTTGGTCACCGACGATTCGTGGCTGTGCCGGTAGATGATGCCGTAGCGCGACGAGGATTGCTTGGCGTCGCGGCTGAACTGGGTGGTGCGCGAGCCGATCCGGTGAACGGCGGTATTTTCGGGCGCGTGCTGCCATTCGCTGCCGCCGGCGATCTCGTCCGACAGGTCGAAGCGGCCCGCCGCCGCCGATTCGTACGCCATGCGCCCGGCCGCCTGCGACAGGTCGTAGCGGTAGGCGAGGTCGAACGCGCGCCCCTTGGCGTGCGAGAAGCTGAATGAGAACGGATTGACCGCGCTCTTCCCGCGCCCGATGTGGGCGTTGACGATGGTGTAGCCTTCGACGACATCGGCGGTCTCGCCATTGAGCGACGCGGTGGTTCCGATCTCGGCGATGCGCGTCAGGCGGATGCGGGCGAAGCGGGCATTCTCGCGCATGATGCTGATGCGGAACTGGCCGTTGACGTAAATCGCGACCGAGGCGCCTGCCCTCAGCGAGTTCGTCACCTGGCTGACGTCGTACATCCATGACAGCGACGGCCCCATGCTGATGGTTCCGCGCGCGGTGAACGAGATGACCTCGCCGTCCTGCATGTGGCCGATCCAATCGGCCTGGCTCGGGATGCGGACCGGGAAGCTGATGATGTTCCAGAGCTTCGAATAGCGCGCCTTGGTCAGTCCATCGAAGGCCTGGTCGATCTCGCGCTGCGGACGATGGCGTTCGTCCGCGGCGCGTTCGGGGTCGTCGGCGGCGGCGGCGTGGTCGGGCGGAGCGAGGGTCTGGCCGCTGTCGCTGCCGGCGGGGAGGCCCTTGATCCAATCGGATTCTTCGGCGGCCTTG
>JACDEN010000519.1 GCA_013816415.1 Planctomycetota bacterium | reverse complement strand
CCGCTATCCCGCCATCCCCACCAGCGGTGCGCGCCCCCGCCATCCCACCACTATTTCTTCCCCGCCACGACAACCAACAAGTCCTGCGCCTTCCTCCTCCACGCATCAGCCGCCCCGATCGCTCCGCCATCTCCGCGCAGGCCCTTCCCGCTTTTCGTCGCGCCCAGCTCATAACCCTCGGTGAGCAGATCCTTCGCCTTCTTCACCGCGTCCGCCGGTGCCTTTCCATCTTCGGCCAGCTGCGCCAGCGCCGTCGCGTAGCGGAAATCGTCGACTCCTTCTCTCGTGCATTCCCAATAGGCCACGGTGTCGCGCGTGCCATCGAGGCGCGGCGGCGAGCAGCTGTAATCGCTCTCGCGGCCATCGAGGTCGTAGAAGAGATCGATGTGGCTGCCGGTGTAGGAATACGTGATGCAGCCGTCGGTTCCCCGCTCCTTGGCGGCGCGCCATTCATGCAGGCCGAACGGCGTGCGACCGAAGCCGATGTTGCAGTTGAGCAGGAACTTGGCCTGCGACTTCACCTGCTTGAACTGCTCGACGCTGGAGAAGTCCTTGAAGTGGTGGACATCGACGGTCTTCATCATCGCGACGCTTTCCGGGCTTTCGAGGTGGTACGCGATGCACGTCCAGATGTCGGGCGAGACCGCATGCAGCGCGTTGTGGATCGCGGTCAGGCGGTTCAGCGTATCCGGAATGTTCGGCTCGTCGCCGAAGCAGAAGCCCGGATGGGGCCAGCCGCGCGCCTTCGCGATGTCGGTCAGGCCCTGGTACCAGCCGGCGATGAACTGCGTGCTCGGCATCCCGTTGATCGGCTGGTCAGCGATGATGGCGTCGACCGAGCCGCCCGCGGGGAAGCCGACCGGGCAATCCATCTTGAAACCATACCTGCGCCACAGCTCGAATCCGGCATCGACCTCGGCCAGATTCGTGACCTCGATCTTGCCGTCCTTCCAGATGCAGTTCGGCGAGTACAGCGGCTCGGTCGTGTAATTCATGCCATGGCTGGACAGGTCCTTGAGCATGGTCTCGTTGGCCTGCATCTGATGCTTCTTCTGCTCGTCGTAATAGATGATCGGCAGCACTCCGCAGCCGTAGACCGTGAATCCGTGCTTCGCCATCGGCAGCTTGAACGGCAGCGCCTCGACGGTGATCGGGAATTCGCGCTTGCCGCCCTTCTCGGCTGTCACCGTGACCTGGCCCTGATAAGTGCCGGGCTTCGCCGTCTCTGGTACTTCGACGATCACCCAGAAGCGGCGCGCCATGCCGTCGTCGCAGCGCAGGGTGTCTGCTTCGGTGCGGTTGAAGAAGCGCAGCTCGCGCTCGCGCACGCTGTAGAGACCCGACTGCTCGCCGTCGTGGCGCGAGAAGCGGTAGCGGCCGACACGCACCTGGACGCTCGACGGCGGCAGCGTGGCGCCGCCCGGGCCCTTGAGCGATGAGACGGTCACCTCGACCTTGCCGAGCTTGCGGCCCGGCATGAGTCCGAAGGTCGCGGGTTCGGTCTCACCGATGGCCGCCCGCAGCCGGAGCGCGCTGACTGCCGCATCCTTTGCCGGAAGCGGATCGTTGGAGACGTCGCCGGTGTATTCTTGGGCGGCATAGGGCGAAACCGCGTAGAGCGCGAAGCCGTCGCGCTGGTTCTCGGCGCCCGCCTTGCCGGCGAAGATCGGCGCAGTGGGCGGCTTCGAGACGCCCTTCCAGCTCTGCGACCAGTCGACGCGGCGCATCTCCTTCACGAAGGTCATGAACTGCCTGGTCTTCCCGGCCTGCTCGACCGGCGAGATGACCAGCGCCGACAGCGTCGCGCCATAGGCATCCTCGGAGCGGAATCCGAGATTCAGCTGCCCGTCCGCGACGACGACGTCGAATTCCCTCCACGGATGACGGGTCTCGACGTACTTGTCGAACGGATCCTCGCCCGGCAGGTCCTCGGCGTCCTGGTTGCGGAAATACTTCTTCAGGAAGTCGTCGCAGCTCATGCTCTCGTCGAGCACCGTCGCGCCTTCCGCGGTGACCGTGCGCTTGCGGTAGTTCTGCATGTATTCCCACGCGCCCGGATCCTCGAGCTGCATCGCGACGTGGTATTTTCCGTTCGGCAGATCGACCAGCAGCTCGGCATTGCTCAGCGAGATCCAATCACGGAACAGGTTGTCAGGCTGCAGGCGGATGCAGATGCCAGGATTGGTGTTGGCGAACTGCGAGCCGGGCTTCCAGCCGAAGCCCTTGTCCTTCGCGTACAGATCCTGGTCGGTGAGCGAGGTGAACCCGACGAATCCCGGCGCGCCGACCGGATCGACGTCGAACGCCTTCAGGCCCGGGACCTCGACCTTCGGCGCCGGAAACGATTCGAGGCGGATGTTGTCCACGAAAAGAGGCACCGGCGAATTCTGCGGGATGATGACGAAGCGCTTGATGGCATGCGGATCGAGCATCCCCGCGACGTCGCGGCGCAGGACCTCGCCGCGCCAGATGTCGGCGACCGGGAACTGCACGGTGTTCATTCCGGGGGCGAGTCCGGTGTAGCGGTTGTGCCACGCCCAATAGTTCGGCGCGTCCATCGGATCGCGGATCTGGATCGCGAGCTGGACGTTCTGGTCCCCGGGCACGAACACGTCGAACTTCACGACGTCGTGTTTCGACCAGTCGGCGACCAAGCCGCTGTAGCCGTTGGCGCTCAGCGCGCCGCCTGGCGCCACCTTCACCGCGTGCGTGCCGCTCGACGCGTGCTCCGCGACGATGGCGATCTGGTCGTTCGCTTCGAACGGCTTCAGGCCGCCCTCCTCGAAATCGGCGATCACCAGCGGCGCTTCGCCCGCGTGCGCGGCGGCCGCGAACGCGAGGACGGCCAATGGGAGCAGGGTCGGTCGCAGCATGGGAGGTTCCTTGGACGGGATGTTCAGGAGGCCGGTTGCGCGGAGCGCGGCGCAGCGCACGACGCGCGCGGCTGCCATTCGGAACGAAGCACGATGGAACACGGTGACATCGCCGGTTCGCGCTGCCGCTGGCGCAGCAGCGTGATCGCCGAGGTGCCCATCTGCTCGACCGGCATGCGCACGCTCGAGAGCGCGGGCGTGCAGAAATAGCCGATGTCACCGAAGCCGACCACGCTCACGTCGTCGGGCACGCGCATCCCGCGATCCTTCACCGCCGCGATCACGCCTATCGCCAATTCATCGGTG
>JACDEN010000073.1 GCA_013816415.1 Planctomycetota bacterium | reverse complement strand
ATGTAGGTCAGCACGCGCCGGCATGATGGCAGGTTCAGACCGCGGGGCTACTGGCGCAGTGCCTCGGCGATCCGCTCAGCGCACCAGCTCCACGTACCGTGATTGGCGCACCAGCAGCCAAGCCGCGGCCACCGTCGCCGCCGCCATGCCGCACGACATCGGCAGCGCCTCGCGCGTCATCCATGCCAGGACATCGTGGTACCACCAGATCGGGACGATCGGATACGGCATGTTCGCAGGGACGGACATCGTCCACTCCTGGAACAGCGACGCGCCCCACAGACCGGCCATCACCAACGGAATCAGGCAGACCACCGTGCGCGCCGCATACGTGGGCCAGCGGCGGATGCGGCGGGCCTCACCGCGGCAGGCCGGCAGCAGCGCGAAGCTCCACACCATACAGAACAGCGCGGTGGACAGCATATTCAGCAGGAGTCTCATCCGATAGGCGGCGGTCAATGCCGGCTGGATCGGAGCGGTGGAGACCATCCACTCCGGTCCGGTCCCGATCGCCAGCTCGCCGGGATCGGCCGCAACGCCATAGGTGCGATAGGTCCAGCGAGCGAGCTGCGCGGCGAAGAAGGCGCGCGTGTCCGGATCGGTCGGACACTCACCGACCACATCGATGGCATGACGTTCCGAGCCAGTGATCGGCATGGTCGCCGGATCGTAGCCCAGGTCCTGGTAGTAGTCGCTCGTCTGTCCCGTCCATGCGTGGACCCCGGGGGCTGGAGCGGGCCAGAAGATCGCGTTAGCGAGGATGATCAGCCCGAACCCCGCCGCCACCGGCCACACCAGGAGGCGCGCGGCAGCGGTGCGATCGATCGCGCGATGCGCGGCGACCCGACGGATCATCGGCTGCAGCTGGACTCCGAACAGGACGACGATGAACCACGCATACGGGAAGAGGTCATCGGATTGCGCTGGAATCACCCGGTATCCGAAGAGGTCGCCGTTACGGCTCTGCAGCAGCACCACCCCCAGGAGATGCACGAGCGACAGCCAGAATGGCGGGTATGCGGCCAGCGTCGCCGCGAACCAGCGCGTCGTCGCGGGCATACCCGCCACCCTGGAAACGGTCCAGGTCTGCAGCCGGGCCCATCGTCCGAATTGCGCGGTGATGTCGCCGCGGTCGCTGCGCAGGGCTTCGACCACCACCGTGGACTGATCGCGCTCGCGACCGGCCACGCGGCACGCCCATGGCGCCAGCGCCAGCGCCGCCAAGCCGACGCCTCCGGCGACCCACAGCATCCGAGCATCGACTAAGGCGGCGCCGCCCAATCCCAGGTGCAGACAGAAGGCGCCGATGGCGGCGAGCGGCATCACCACGATGTAGGCGATCACCGACCATTCGGTCATGATGCGATGCAAAAGCACGAAGCCGACCGGGCAGACCGGGATGAGGAGCGCGACGGCGATCATCGCCTGCGGTCGCAGCAACACCCGGCCGTAGGGGAGCAGTTCGTACGAGATGATCGTCGCGGCGACCAAGGGCAGCATGCCAATGATGATCGCTTTCAGATAGGCGCGCAGACGCAGGGCCCATAGCCGCTGGAAGGTGATCGGAAGGCAGCGTTCGAAGGGCGTGACCAGCAACAGGGGGAAGGTCGGCGTGAAGTACACTGCGATCATGCTCAGGGTGATCAGGGCCAAGCTCACCAGCGGAAAGCCGGCGCAGGATGCGACGACCGACCCGATGACCATGGCCGCTACCAACGCCATCAGCTTCGGGCCGTAGATCTCCTTCCAATAATGCCGCGCCAGCGCGCGCTCGATACGCGCGCTCACGGCGCTTCCGTCAGCGCAATGAAGAAGTCCTCGAGGCCAACCGCCTGAGCCTCGTCGACGGTGGCGCCGAGCTCGCTTGCCAGGCGCGTGCGCGCGTCGTCCGGGGCCAACCGCAGCGACGCGGTGATGCGACCCGATGCGCTGGCCGCATGCACGCACGGCGTCCATGCGCGCAGGCGGGCGAGCAGCGCGTCGTCGCCCGAGACTTCGACGCGGCATGACTGTGAACGCACCGCATCGAGGGGATCGTCGAGGATCACCCGTCCGCGGTCGAGGATGACGATGCGCTCGGCGAGCCGTTCGATATCCGCGAACAGGTGCGACGCGAACAGCACCGTGCCGCCGGAATCGGCGAGCACCTCGATCACCACCGAGAGGAAGTCGCGACGCGCGACCGGATCCAGGCCGCCGGCCGGTTCGTCGAGAACCAGCAGCTCGGGCCGGTGCCCGACCGCGCACAGCAGACCGACCTGGCGCTGCTGCCCCTTCGACAGCTGGCCGAGCGGCTTGCGCCTCTGCACTTCGAAGCGGTCCGCGAAGCGGTCGACCAGGGCGGGATCCCAGGTGGGATAGACCGAGGCGCAGAGATCGAAGAGGTCCTGGGCGCGCAGGCCCGGCGGGTGGATATCGGTATCGGCGAGATATCCGAGGCGCAGCTTGTTCGCCTCCTGATGCGACCAGGGATCGTTGCCGAAGACGCGCACGGTGCCCGAGTCGGCGCCGATCAGCGGCGGGATCAAGCGCAGCAGGGTGCTCTTGCCCGCGCCATTGCGCCCGAGCAGGCCGACCACCTGCGGCTGGTCGATGCGTAGACTCACCTGGTTCAGCGCCTCGGTACGCCGGTAGCGGCGGGTGACGCGATCGAGTTCCAGGATGGTCATGTCGACTCCTCCGTGCGGGATATTTTCCAGGCGCGATCGACCATGCCGCTCCAGGCGCTGCGATCGGCCCCCAGGCGCCGGGCGGTTTCCGCGCCGCGGGCGAGGTCGCTCTCGACCTCCTGCCAACCGGGTGCGGCGTGTCCCTTCGGCAGGGGATCGCTCACGAAGGTGCCGAGGCCGCGCCGGGTCACGAGCAGACCCTCGGCTTCGAGCAGGTCAAAAGCGCGTTTGATGGTCAGATGATTGATCACCAGCTTCGCCGCGAGTTCGCGGTGCGATGGGATGCGCTCTCCGGGTTTCAGTCGACCGGATACGACAGCGGCGCGGAGCTGGCGCACCAGCTGCTGATAGAGCGGTTCCGGAGACTCGGGAGACAGGCGCCACAGCATGGCATAGTGATATAGTCGACTATACCACTATGCAAGGTCAATCCTCCGCCGGTCTCTTCACTCCTCGATCCACATGTACTGGAACGGATGCAGATCGCGGACGTTGTCGTACCAGCCGTGGACGCGTTCGCGCAGCATGCCTTTGTTGACGTAGATGTAGATCGGCATGATCGGGAACTGCTCCTCGACCAGGATGCGCTCGAGGCGCTGCAAGAGCACCAGCCGCTTGGCCGGATCTCCTTCGCGCTGGCTCTCGCCCACCAGCCGGTCGTAATCCGTGTTCGACCAGCCGGTGCGGTTGTTGCCGCCGTTGGTGACGAACATGTCGAGGAAGGTGTTGGCGTCGTTGTAGTCGCCGACCCAAGAGCCGCGGCAGACGTCGAACTTCAGAGCGTCCATGTCGGCGAGGTAGACCTTCCATTCGCTGTTGCGCAGCGTGACGGTGACGCCGAGGGCGTCCTTCCATTGGCTGACGATGGCCTCGGCGATCGCCTTGTTGTTTTCGGACGTGTTGTAGAGCAGCTCGACCGGCGGGAAGGGCTTGGTCTTGAACGACGGCCGTCCTGGCGCGGGATAGCTGCACTCGGCGAGCAAGGTGCGTGCGAGTTCCCGATCCTCCGCCAGGCCTTTGACATGACGGTAGCCGCCGACCTTGGGGCCGATGTCCGGCACGAACCAGGTCGCCGGCACCTCGCCAGCGCGCAGCACGTGCTCGGTGATGGTCTTGCGGTCGATCGCCAGCGAGAAGGCCTTGCGCACGCGCGCGTCGTTAAACGGCGGCTTCGTGCAGTTGAAGCGGTAGAATCCCGAGCCGAGGAACGGATAGGCGTAGAAATCCGGGTTGCGCTTGATTTCGTCGATCTTCGCCACCGGCACGCTCGGGATCCAGTCGAGTTTGTTGTCGAGGTACAATTGGTAGGCGATCTCATCCTTGTCGTACGGACGCGCGGTGATCTTGGTCAGGCGCACATGGGCGCGGTCCCAGTAATGCTCGTTGGGCACCATCTCGATGCCCTTGCCGCGCTCCCAGCTCGCGAGCTTGAACGGGCCGTTGCCGAGGATGTTCTCGGGCAGCACCCAGCGCTCGCCGAACTTCTGCACGCGGTCCACCGGCACCGGCATCAGGGTGGTGAAGGCGACCAGATCGAGGAAGTAGGGACAGGGGGCGCGCAGACGCGTGCGGATGGTGTGGTCGTCGACCACCTCGATGCCGACCTTCGAGAAATCCGAGAGCTTGCCCAAGAAGAAATCCTCGGCGCCGACGATGGGATAGAACTGGTAGACGTATTCGGCGGCGGTCGCCGGGGTGATCGCGCGCTGCCACGAGCGCGCGAAATCCCGGGCGGTCAGCGGCGAGCCGTCGCTCCAGCAGGCGTCCGGGCGCAGGTTGAAGGTGTAGACCAGGTGGTCGTCGCTGACCGTCCACGAGGTGGCGACGCCCGGCCGCGCCTCGAGCGTCTTCGGATCGTAGCCGACCAGCCCCTCGAACAGCGCGATGCCGATGCGCGATTCGAGCACGCCCTTCATGATCGTCGGATCGAGGGTCTCGGGCTCGGCCTGGTTGTTGAACACCAGTTCCTGCTTCGACTTCTTCCAGGAATCGCTCTGCGGCTGCAAGGCGCGCATCCAGTCGGGAAGCGCGTCGGCCGCGGGCAGCGCGCAGCAGGCGAGCGACAGGGGGAGCCACAGGAGGAACGGGACGGGAATCAGGCAGGTGCGCATCGCGGAGGCCCTCGTCGGGCCGCGGTCCACGGCCACGCCGCGGATCATGGATCGCTCGTGCGACCGCGCACCCACAATATCCCGAGCGCCGCCGGCGTCAGGCTTTGGCGGCGTCCGATTTCGCCTTCTCGGCGATGTAGAGGATGCTGTTCGAATTGCGGCAGACCACCAGCTTGCCCATGCGGATCTGTTCGATCTGGTTGTGGCTGACCATGATGCCCATCGGGGTTGCGCGGGTGTTCGGGTCGACCTTCGCGAGCGGCATCGGATGGCGGGCCTTGACCAGGCGCTCGTAGACTTCGAGGAAGGCGGGATCGACCTGCGACTTGCGCTCGTCGTAGCTCTGCTGGATCGCCGCCTCTTCGGGACTCGGCTGGTCGGGGGAGCCCGAACCCTTCTGCACAGATTCGTAATCAGACTTGAGCTTGGCGGTGAGCTCGGTCGCCTTCGCCGCCTTGTCCTTCAGCGCGTCGAGGCGGGTGCCGACCTCCTTGATGCTGGCCTCGCGCATGCCCTTCTCGACCTTCGCGGCTTCGATGCCGTTGATGATCGCCATGTAGTCTTTGTTGGTCTTGGCGTTCATCTGCTTCGAGCGCAGATCGGCGATGGTGGTGTCGCAGCGGGCGGCGTCGGCGGTGTACTGGCGGATCAGGGCTCCGAGCTTCTCGACCTCGACCTCGGCGGCTTGGGCGGTCGCCTCGGCGGTCTTCCACTGGCGCTCGGCTTCGGAGAACTCGCTCTTGCGCGCCTCTCGCGCCAATTTGAGCACTTGGCGTTTCTTGTCGATCACCTGCAAATCGAGCAGGGCGGCGATATTCGAGTTCATGCGGCTGTCCTGAACCTCGCATTGTGGTGCACGGCGTGAACGGTCCAAGCGCAAAAATTCGACGTGGTCCCCTCGCAAGCGCGTAGCCTGGCTCAGAGGGGCCTGGGAGCGCTCTGCATGATTGACCAGGGGGTCACCTGGGCATAGTCGCGTCCTGACTCTCCAGCCCCGCTCCCGAGGGAGCATTGGAGCCCATGCCCGAGCTCGCCGGCGCCTCGGTCACTCCCCAGACGCGGTCCGATCACGACTATCCCATGGTCGGCGAGACCATCGGCCTCTGGCGGCTGGTGCGTGGCCTGGGCCGCGGCGGCATGGGCGAGGTCTACGAGGCCGAATACGACTACCTGCACCTGGTGTCGCTGCGCTACAGCGAGGAGCAACGCGACCTGATCAAGGGCGAGCTCGAGGCGCTGTCGCGTCCCGAACAGGCGCGTCTCGTCGGCCAGATGATCGGCACGCCGCTGCCCGCCGACGCGCGCTTCGCGATCAAGATCTGCAACGCGCGCAGCGGGACGCCCGGCTACCGGCGCTTCCTGCAGGAGGCCGAGGTCGCGCAGCGCCTTGGCGACCATCCCTACATCGTCACCGTCCATCAGGTCAGCGGCGGGCTCGACGCATCGAGCGAGATCGCCAAGAAGCTGGCGCTCGACAAGGGCAAGTACCGCGACCTCGCCTTCATGGTGATGGATCTCGCGAACTGCACGTTCGACAACACGCGCCTCACCATCGGCGAGACCGTGCACATCGTGCGCTGCATCGCGACATCGCTCGACCACGCGCACAGCCAGGGCGTCGTCCACCGCGACCTCAAGCCCGAGAACATCCTCGGCACCGTCGACCATCCGCTGCTCACCGACTTCGGCATCGCCAAGGAGATCGACCAGACCGAGGGGCTGACGCGCACCGGCCAGATCATCGGCACGCTCGACTACATGTCGCCCGAGCAGGCGACCGACGCCAAGCGCGTCGATCAGCGCAGCGACGTGTACAGCCTCGGCGTGGTGCTCTACGAGTTCGCGACCCAGGGGCATCTGCCGTACTCGCACAAGCTCGATCGCGACAGCTGCCTGACCGCGATCCGCAGCGACCGCGTCGAGCCGAAATGGCCGCGCGAGCACCAGGCGCGCTTCCCGGTGCGCCTCGAGCGCATCATCCTCAAGGCCATGGCGCATCGCCCCGAGGATCGCTATCAGACCATGAGCGAGTTCATCACCGACCTCGACCGCTTCACCCGCGGCGAGGCGCTGGGCTGGTGGGGCCGGGTGCGGCCGAACAGCCTGCTGCGCTTCCAGGTGCGGCGGCACCCGCGCATGGTCTATGGCTCGATCGTCGCCGCGGTCCTGGCGGTGATCGTGGTCGCGTCGCTGACGGTGCCGAAGCTGCTGGATTCGCAGCGGCGCGAATACGCCAAGAAGCTGGCGCAGATCGAGGAGCAGGTGTCCGAGGTCGCCTCGCGCAAGCTCATGCAGCTGGACAAGGAGCGCTCGGACGCGCTGCGCGTCCTGAAGACCAATCTCTCCGACGAGCGCTATCCCGAGTTCAGGCGCCGCCTCGGCGAGATCGAGGACCGCCTCCTGCGCTACCGGCGGCTGGACGTCCGCTTCACCAGCGGAGCGAAGGCCGGGGACAACGCGCTGCCGCCGACCGCGGCGAAGGAGGCGCTGCAGCTGGCGGCCCGCAGCGAGAAGCCGAACTGGTTCCTCGATCCGATCGGACTGCACATCGACGAGAGCTACAAGATCACGCTCGGCCCTTACGGCAAAGGTGTGGTGTTCTGGTACGCCGTGCTCCAGCTGCCCACCAGCGAGGGCTTCCAGGTGCAGGCCCAGGAGGAGGACGCCGACAACGGCAGCCGCCACACCGTGCGCTGGTCGATCCTCGACGGCCTGCTGGTCTGCCAACTGATCGAGGACGAGAAGCCGCCGCTGCTTTTGCGGCAGGAGCCCGCGCAAGGACAGCGCGTGCGCGTCGCCATCGCGATGGAGCTTGGACCGGCAGCGATCCGCACCTGGGTCAACGGCAAGGAGCAACGCGCGAACGTCCGCGGGCTGCGCGACCGCTCGCCGGCGATGATCACCATGGATCTTCCGAAGGACTCGTACCTCGAGAAGCTGGTGGTCGAACCGACGGGTCCGAAGTAGGCGAACGGGCGATACAGAGGCGATGAGGCGAGTCGCCCGGCAGGCGGCGCCGCGGGAATGGACCACGCGAATCAATAGACAACGTCCCGGTCTGGCCAAGTCAATGCGTTTGCGCGGCTTAGCAGACGACGTGGGTTGATCCGGGTGCGCCTGAGCGATTCCGCGCCGATGCCGATTCCCTCTTGTCCGCCGCCGCCGCTCATCGGAGAATCGATGCCATGGCCCTGATTCCCAACCTGCGGAAGCTCGCTCGCGAAAGCGGGCGCTACGACGCCGAAGCGTTCAGCTTCGTGAGCCAGGGCCTCTGCCATGCGGCGCGCATGTCGGGAAAGCGCGGCCGCACCGGCGCGGATCGGCACCTGTGCGCCGCCGAACTGGTCGAAGGCACCCTCGACCTCGCGGCCGAGCGCTACGGCCTGCTCGCCGAACTGGTGCTGCGTTCATGGGGTCTGCGCCAGGCCTCGGACATCGGCGAGATCACCTTCGCGCTGATCGAGCACGGCGTGTTCTCCAAGCAGCCGAACGACCGCATCGAGGATTTCGGCGATGGTCCGGAATTCAGCCAGGCGATCGCGCGACGGGTACAACTCAGGATCATGCCGGACTGAACCTGAACACGGCAAACGGCTGTCCTCTTGCTGATAAGGACCGACAGCCGTTGTCCGTTATCTGAGAGAAAATAGCCGTTGTCAGTGAGTGGGAGAGCAGAGCAGGCCATCCGTTGGCCGAAGGTCGTTCTGCCTTTTCTATCCGATAACGGCCGTCCTCTTGCCGACAATGGACAACTGCTGTCCCTGCTGAATTCGCAGCGAACTGCTGCGTTGCCTCCTTCTCGCGTGCACGAGGCCCGGTCGTACCCCTCCGGGGAGGCTTCGCGCTCGTCGAGCGCCTTGCATTTTGCCGCGACTGCCGCGTTCAGGTTGTTTTTTCGGGTCGTAGAGAATGCGCGAGCGGGGGAGGGGGACATTCCGTCGGCGGGGTGGGCGGACTGTTGTTTGTGGAGGGGTTGCTAGCATCCGCAGCGATGAAGGACTTCCTCAGCCATCCGTGGGTGCGCGTGCTGGTGATCGCTACCACCATCGCCATGTGCAGCTTCGCCATCCGCGAGACCGCGTCGATCACCCAGCCGGTGGTGCAGGCGCTGCGCGAGGTTCTGGTGCCGCTCGCCGTCGGCTTCGCCATCGCCTACATGGTGACGCCGATGGTCGATGCGATCTCGCGGCAGGGCGGGGTGCGGCGCTTCGTCGCCGCCGGGCTGCTGTTCGCGGTGGTCTCGATCGCGGTGTCGACCACCTTCGCGCTGGTCGTGCCGGTGGTCATCCGGCAGGGCGCCGCGCTCACCGCGCGCGTGTTCCAGGGCGAGCAGTTCGAGGACCGCAACCACAACGGACGCTTCGATTCCGGCGAACCCTTCGAGGACCTCAACGGCAACCACAATTGGGATCCGGGTCTGCTGTCGTCCGGACTCGCCCGCCTCGAAGCCTGGCAGAACCACATCAAGGTGAAGGCGCAGCTGGCGATCGACGATTCGGGGCTCGCCTTCCTCGAGCTGTACGCGAACGAGACCGCACCGCACCGGCTGTACC
>JACDEN010000518.1 GCA_013816415.1 Planctomycetota bacterium | reverse complement strand
GAAGCGGGTCGTCCTGCAGTGGTCGACGGCGGTCGGGAACCTGCGCTACGACATACTGTACTCCCATAGCGACGATACGTCGGGTCTTGCGGAGTATATCGCGGTGTACGACCGGCTCTTCGCACAGGACCATTTGGCAGACCGTTCGGCAGCCTTGGGGATGGTCCTGCTGCTGCGCTTCCAGGAGGTGCTCGACCGCTTCCCGCGCCAGCGCGAGCCGCGGCAGCGGGCGCTGCAGTACCTCGGACGCGACGAGCAGATCCTGCGCGAGTACCCCGACGATCAGGACGCGTGTGTTGCTGCGCTCGTGCGCATGGGGCGATCGGAGGATGCCGCGAGACGCTACGCTCTGCCGCCTTCCGCCCGCGCCTTCGGCCTGGTCCTGGCGGGCCGGCTCGATGAGGCCCAGGCTCTGGACCCGCAGAACCAGTGGGTGTTCCTCGCCCAGGGCCGGTTCGAAGAGTTCGCGGGGAAGCCTGGTCATGAGATGCTGCGGCGGGTCGGGCTGCTCGTGAGGGACCAGACGATCCTCGACCGTTGGAAGGACGAGCCGATCAACCTGATCGATGCGGGACGGATCGATGCCGCGTTCGAGCAGCGCAACCGCTTCGGTCACGAGGTCGTGTGCCTGCAAGCCAAGGCCTTGGACCAGTTCATCCACGGTGCGCGCGCCGACGCCCTGGGCCGACTCGATGCCTGCGATCCGCTGGTGTTCCACCAGTACGATCCGATCTGGATGTTCCACTTCGTGGCAGTCCCCTTCCTGCACGAGCTGGCGGGCGAGAGCGCTGTGGTCCAGCGTTCCGAGGTCATCGCCGGCCGCCGTTTCGACTTCGAGCAGCATCCGTGGTACTGCGCGCGCTTCCTCGCGGGCGAGATCAGCGCCGCGGAATTCCTCGCACAGCCGCACGCCCTGCATGCGCCCGCGCAGTTGGCGTTCTGCCAGGCGATCCGTGCCGAGCGGGAGGGCCGTCGCACGGATGCAGTCCGCAGCTACCAAGAGTTCCTCGATCTGCCGCGCTGGCGCCGGAATCTCGATCTCGAGCCGGTGGTCGAGCGCTTCGTGCGGTGGCGGCTGCAGGAGCTGGGAGCGCCGTGATCCGTCCTCGTCACGAGGTCCCGGCCATCAGCTCGAGGCCGAGGCGCACGACGAGCGATCCCGACATGCCGACAATCGCCATGTCCATGCTTCATCGGCCGTCACCGCGAAAACATTGAATTCTCAGGTGTATTCATTTCCTGTTCTCACAAGATTGGTCACGGATGCGATGAGCCGGCATTACTCCTGCGACGTCGGATCTCTGCTTGTCGACCCCCAAACCAGTTGTCCAGGAGGCCACATGACTCACGCCCTGCTCCGCGCGCTCACGCTGGTGATTGCGTTCACCATCGGCGCCGCAGCCGCCGCTGCCGCAGACAGCGCAGCCATCCCCGATCAGGTGCGGATGGTGTTTGTCAGCAATAATTTCATGACCGCGAAGTGCGTTGACGATTCGATCGGGGCGATCCAGCACGCGGCGAAGGCCGGCTACAACGCCGTGTACCTGACCGACTGCAAGTTCGCGCGCTGGTTCGACACCCAGACCGTGCACCGCCCCGAGTACGATCGTAATGTCACCAAGATCCGCTCGGCGATCCGCGATGCCGGCATGAAATGCTACGTCTCATGCTGCGATCTCGGCCCGGACACGATGAGCGTCGCACCGAACCTCGCGGAGGGTTCGCCGGTCATCGACGCGCCGTTCGTGGTCAAGGCCGGTAAGCTCGAGCCCGAACAGGATGTCACTCTCGTGAATGGCTCGTTCGAGACCGCCGCCAAGGCGAACTCTCCGGACGGTTGGATCATCGACGATCCGGGCACGGTCGGCTTCATCGACAACGCCGTCCACGCCGAGGGTAATGCCTCGGTGCGCCTCGAGACCGGCAACAGCACGCATGGCCACGGACGGCTCTTCCAGACCCTGGCGGTGAAGCCGTTCCATTACTACCACGTCACGGCGATGGTGAAGACCGACGGCTACTTCCATCCCAACACCTTCATGTTCACCGTCAGCGGGGCGAAGCAGGCTCTGGCCCACGACTCCTGGCCGCTCAAGGAGACCCAGGACTGGACGCGTTTCGAAATCGCTTTCAACAGCTTCGACAACACCGAGGTGCGCGTGATGATCGGCTCCTGGGGCGCCCAACGCGGCAAGCTGTGGATCGACGACCTGCACCTCGAGGCAGGCGGATTCGTGAATCTGATCCGCCGCGACTCGCTGCCATTCACGATCACGAGTGTGGACGGCAAGACCACCTACGCCGAGGGCAAGGACTACGCCGATGCCAAGGACCCCAAGCTCGGGAACACCGACTGGCCCGGCCTCTACAAGACCTGGTACGAGCAGCCGACGGTTCGCATCCCCACCGGTAGCCGGCTCCACGAAGGCGACCACGTTCTGGCGTCGTACTCGCACGCCGCGATCACCTACGGCTACGGCATCCTCGCGTGCCTGAACGAGCCGACCCTCTGGCCGCTCCTGAAGCGGAATCTCGCCGAGTTGCACCGGATCGTGCAGCCCGATGGCTACGTGCTGCCGTGGGACGAGATGCGTCACCAGGGCTGGGATGCCAGCTGCCAGAAGTCAGGGCACACGCCGGTCGAGACCCTCAAGGACAACGTGAAGCGCTGCATCGCGCTGGTTGCCGAAGAGGATCCGGGCAAACCGATGTTCGCGTGGAACGACATGTTCGATCCGTCGCACAATGCCTTCAAGCGCGACGAGGCCTATGCGCTGGTCAAGGGCGTCGATCCGTGGTCCGGGTCCTGGGAGGGGCTGCCCAAGGACGTGATCATCCTGAACTGGAACAGCGCCCCCGAGCACCGCGCCGACACCCTCAAGTTCTTCGCCGATCGAGGTCACAAACAGGTGCTGTGCGGCTATTACGACTCCACCTCGGACACCATGACGCCCTGGCTCAAGGAGGCCGCGGGACTGCCCGGGATCTGCGGCGTCATGTACACGACCTGGAGCAACAACTTCAGCGAACTCGAGAAGTTCATCAGCGTGACCAAGGGCGACAAACGCTGAGAGGCTGTGAAGAAACCCCCTTCGCACCAACGCAACGCGGTTTCTCCCGTACATCTATGGCATGACTGACCCGCACGCACCCGATGGAATCCGCCGACTCATCCGGCTTGGAGATCGTTA
>JACDEN010000517.1 GCA_013816415.1 Planctomycetota bacterium | reverse complement strand
CTCGCCTCCCGAGGCCTTGACCTCGATGACATCCTCGAAGACCTCGAGCACGGTGACGTCGAAGGTCCCACCGCCGAGGTCGAACACCAGCAGCCGGGCTTCACGGTCGCGGTGCGAGTGGCCGAAGGCGAGCGCCGCCGCCGTCGGTTCGTTGATGATGCGCTCGACCGCCAGTCCGGCGACGCGGGCGGCGGCGATGGTGGCATGGCGCTGGCTATCGTGGAAATAGGCGGGCACCGAGATCACCGCGCTGGTCACCGGCGCCTTCAGTGCGAGCTCGGCGATGCGCTTGAGTTCGCGCAGCACGGCTGCGGAGCACTCGATGGGCGACCACTGCCGGCCGCCGAAGCGGTAGCTCAGATCCGTCCCCATGTCGCGCTTGAAGCACGCCCGGCCATCGCCAGGCGCGACCACCAGCCGATCCTTCGCCGCACGGCCGACCAGCAGCGTCCCGTCCTCGGCGACGGCCACCACCGACGGCACCAGATGCTCCGCGAATTCATTCGCGATCGTCCGAGGACCATCCTCGCCGAGCGAGGCGACCAGGCTGTTGGTGGTCCCGAGATCGATGCCGACGATGGTCATGGGCGGCATGGTCCAGTCCGCATCATGCCGAGCACGCTGCGCCGGGGGTGATCGATCGCTGGACGAGCGAGGTCCTGGAGACCGCTCCGGACGTGGCGATGGAGAGCGACGCGGACGAATCGGATGCCGGGGTGGGGCGCCATGAAACAAGATACCCCGCAAAGCGGGGCTTTGCGGGGTCTTGTACGTGGCGCGCCGGAGAGGACTCGAACCTCCAACCTCCAGATTCGTAGTCTGATGCTCTATCCAATTGAGCTACCAGCGCAGGTCGTGGGAGCATAAAACGAGGTCGAGTGGGTCAAGTCCTTTGAGTTGGAACTGCGGCTCGACCGATTCCGAGGCTCCCGCATGCGACGCGTGCGACCGGTGGGTCGGTTGCCTGGTCACCTGCAGCGGTACGCTGGCCGACTCAATGGTCATCGTCATCGACAACTACGACAGCTTCACCTACAATCTGGTGCAATACCTGTGGGAGCTGGGCGCCGAGGTGACGGTCCACCGCAACGATGAGCGGACCGCCGAACAGGTGATCGCGGAGCGTCCCGGCCACATCGTCATCTCTCCTGGACCGTGCACGCCCAACGAGGCGGGCATCAGCCTGCAGCTGATCGCGCTCGCCGCGCGCGCGCGCACGCCGCTGCTCGGCGTCTGCCTGGGCCACCAGTCGATCGGCCAGGCGTTCGGCGGCGTGGTCGAGCGCGCCGCGCGGCTGATGCACGGCAAGACCTCGAGCATCCGCCACGATGGGAAAGGCGTCTTCGCCGACATCCCCAATCCGTTCACCGCGACGCGCTACCACAGTCTGGTGGTCAACGATCGTCTGCCCGCGTGTCTCGAGGCGACGGCGTGGACCTCCGACGCGGGAGAGCTGATGGGTCTGCGCCACCGTGAGCTGCCGATCGAAGGCGTGCAGTTTCATCCCGAGAGCTTCCTCACCGAGCACGGCCACCAGCTGCTGCGCAACTTCCTCGCCTTCGGAAACGCGTCCGCGGTCCCGGCCGGCGCGGCTGGCGCGCCGCAGCACAAGGACCGCCAATGACCAGTCCCGACGATGCCCACGACGCCATGGTCGGAATGGATGACGCCGGGGTGGATGGCGCCACTGCGCCGCCACTCGCACACGCGCCATCCGAGCCGCTGGTCGAGACCCTCGACGCCGAGCAGGTCGCCGAGTTCAAGGCCGAGCAGGACGCCGCGTCACCGTCCGCCGACGAACCGCTGGTGGTGCCGGATGTCGCCGATCTGCCGCCGTCGGAACTGCGCGCGGTGGTCGAGAGCCTGCTGTTCGTGGCGACGCGTCCGCTGACCATCGAGCGCCTGGCGAGCTGCCTGCCCGGAACCAGCGAGATCTATCTCACCAGCTTCCTCGAGGGTCTGGCGGCGCGCTACGACCACGAGAACCGCGGCTGGGAGCTGCGGCGCATCGCCAACGGCTGGCAGCTGCTCACCCGCCGAGCGCACTACGCCTGGGTGCGCCAGCTCGAGCGCAAGGAGCTGCCGACGCGGTTGTCGAAGAGCGCGCTCGAGACCCTGGCCATCGTCGCCTACAAGCAGCCGATCACCCGCGGCGCGGTCGAGGACATCCGTGGCGTGCAATGCGGGCCGGTGCTGCGCCAGCTGATGGACCTCAAGCTGGTCGCCGTGCTCGGCCGCAACGAAGAGCTGCTCGGGCGGCCGCTGCTCTACGGCACCACCGAGTCGTTCCTCATGCGCTTCGGATTGGGATCGGTCGCCGATCTGCCGAGCAAGCACGAGTTCGGCGCCTGATGCCGATGCCGGCTCGACGCCTCGCAGGCGCGGCGGCGACGCGGCGCGACTCCGGGTCCCGACCATGAGCCGCATCGGATACGCGTTGCTGATCCTGCTGTTGGCTGTCGGAGGCGCCTACGTCTTCTGGCCGCAGCCGGTCGGTCGCGATGCGGTCGCGATCTTCGATGGACCGCCTCCACCGGCGTTCACGGTGCGCATCGGCCAACTCGAGCAGGTGGTGTCGGCCGAAGGCGTGGTGGTTGCGGGCTGGCGGCGACCTGTGGATGTCGACCGCGCCATGGGGCTGTGGCGCCTGCTGGGCGAGGCGCGGGTGGACAAGGACCACATCACGAGCGCCGCCGCCGGCGAGCTCGCGTCCTACGGCATCGACGGTTCGCGCGCGATCTCAGCCGGCGGGGTCACCATCCGCTGGGCCAGCGCGGCCGACGGCGGCAGCGTGTGGGAGAGCGGACGCGGCCGCCTGTTCCGGGTCCCCGTCCAGCTGACGAAACAGATCGACGCCGTGGTCCAGCGCTTGGATTCCACGGTGATCCTCGAAGCACCCGAAGAGATCACGCGCGTCTCCACGGGCGGCACCACGTTCACGCGCACCGCGGCCGGCTGGGCCGACGAGGCCCATCCCGAGCGGCCGACGGCGACGGTGCGCGTTGAGCGGATCCTCCAGCTGATGGAGCGGGTCCGGCTCGACACCTTCGCCGCTGCCGTGACGGATCAGCTGCCGTTGGTCGCCGCCTGCGTGGTCGCGGGCAGCGCCCGCGCCATCACCGACGCGCTCGCCGCCGCCAGCGCAGCGCCGTCCGAACGCCGGGTGGAGATCCGCCGCGATGGCGTCGAGGGATCCATCACC
>JACDEN010000516.1 GCA_013816415.1 Planctomycetota bacterium | reverse complement strand
TCATTTTGGCCGTACCGGCCAAAATGTTGCGGGATGGGCTTCGCCCATTGTATCCCGCAACCAGGACTCGGCGGTCGGTGGGCATTCGAGCTTCAGTCATTTCGCTGAGATTCTCGAGGCGGCAGAGCCGCCGCACGACCGCCGAGCGGTGGTTTGCGTGAACAATGGGCGCAGCCCATCACGCAAACATCCAGGCTGCAGCCTGGATGAACCGCGACAAAGGTCGCGGGGGCCCGGGGGCGAAGCCCCCGAAACTACTTCTTCTTGCGGAAGTCGCGCGGACTGGTGCCGGTGGCGCGCTTGAACGCGGTCGAGAACGCGAACTCGTTGTGGTAGCCGACCCAGTCGGCGATGCGCTTGAGCGGTTCGTCGGTTTCGCGCAGCAGTTGGCGCGCGCGCTCCATGCGTAGGCGGGTGACCATCTCCATCGGCTTCACGGCGAAGTGCTTCGCGCAGAGGCGATAGAGGTTGATCTGCGATTCGTGCACGCGACCCGCGAGTACGGCGACCGACCACGGATGCCGCAGGTCGCCGTCGACGTCGTCCCACAACTTCTGCAGCCGTTGACGGATCGCCGCCGCGCGCGGGTCGAGGTCCGAGGCGAGCTCGCGCGACAGGTAGCACGAGATCAGCTCGGCGTGCAGGCCGGTCGCGCGCACCGCTTCAGGATCGGTGCCGCGGGCCTCGGCGAGGAAGCCTTCCATCGCCGCCTCGATGCGCGCGACGTGCGCGGTGCCGTGGACCGCCGGCTTGCGCCGATGCAGCGCCTGGCCGAGGCCGCGGCCATCAGTGATGTGGAACCACAGGATGCGCCAGCTGTCCGCGGCGATTCCGTAGCCGTACGAGTTGCCCGCGGGCAGGACCAGGATGTCTCCAGGCCCGACCGACGGCGGACAGCCCTCGGCCTCGCACCAGCCGGAACCAGACACCGTGTAGATGACGGTGTGGAAGGTGGTATCGGGACGGCCGATCTCGTAATCCCGCCTGAGATCGCTGATGCCGCCGAGGTGGATGCCGAGGTCCTTCAGCACCACGGCGGATGGCCGGTCGAGCGGCAGGAAGCGCTCACGGCAGTCCGGACCGATGGTGAACACGGACTTGCGCAGCGCCTGGGCCATCGCGGGGATGGTGCAGGCGCGCTACGAGGCGCAATTGGGGAGGGTTGGTGGTTGGTGGTTGGTGGTTGGTGGTTGGACTACGGACAGCCAAGGCCCACCGCGCAGTCAGTCGTGGTTTCTGGGGTCACCACCAACCACCAACCAGCGCCTCTCACGCGCGAACCTGCTTACCAACCTTGGCGCTGCGCGAGCCAGCTGCCGGCGCGGCCTCCGTCCCCTCGATCGCCGCCGGCCGGGCCTGGGCGCGGCGCAGGCGCGCCATGTCGAACTTCAGGCTGCGGTCGAAGCGCACCACGCCGTTCTGCTCCTGGAACACGTCGGTGAGCTGGGTGTAGCAATAGCCGAACATGTTGGGGTCATCGAGCAGCACCGCGCACAGGCCTTCGAAGCGCTGATAGAATTCCTCGATCGACTTCGGTCGATTGCCGTAGCCCCACGAGACCTCGCCTTCCTTGGCGTCCGGATTCCACCAGATGCCGCCGAACTCGCTGACGAAGTACGGCTGGCCGAGGTACGGCGTGTTCGAGATGTTTCCATAGGTGACGATGAACGGCGTGCCCTTGGCGAGCCCAATGAGCTCGGCCTTGAACTTCACCGGATCCTGCTCGTAAGTGTGCGAGTCGTAGATGTCGGTCTCGAGCACGCGGTGGCTGTAGCCCGAGGTGTCGATCACCGGCCGCGAGGTGTCCATCGCCTTCGCCGCCAGGAACATGCCGCGCATGGTGTCGTCATGGGTGATGATGTTGTCACGCGTGCGGAACGCCGTCTCGTTCATGCCGCACCAGCCGATGATCGCCGGATGCGAATAGTCGCGCTCGAGCGCCTCGAGCCATTGCGTGATGTAGGTCGAGGGGAACTGGTTCTGGTCGTGCAGCTGCCCGCCGGTCGACCAACCCCAGTCGCCGAATTCGCCCCAGCACAGGTAGCCCATGCGGTCGGCGTGGTAGAGGAAGCGCTCCTCGAACACCTTCTGATGCAGGCGCGCGCCATTGAAGCCGCACGACTGCGCGATCTGGATGTCCTTGATCAGCGCCGTGTCGCTGGGAGCGGTCATCAGGCCGTCGGCGTAGTAGCCCTGGTCGAGGACCAGGCGCTGGAAGACGCGCTGGCCGTTGAGCGTCACCGCCATGCCTTCGATCGCCACCGAGCGCAGACCAGCGTAGCTCTCGACGCGGTCGACGACCTCGCCATCGGCATTGGCATCGCGCAGCTCGAACAGCAACTCGTAGAGATGCGGGTCTTCGATCGACCACAGCCGGCGGCGGTTGGCCGGGACGTTCAGGGTCAGGCGCAGCGAGAAATCGCTGCCGGCGGCGACGGTCGCGGTGGTGACGACGCCCTTGGCGTCAGACAACGTCGCGGTCAGCGTCAGCCCCGTCTTCGACTTGGTCAGCGGCTGCTCGATGTGGAAACAGCCGTTCGCAACATCAGAGGTGATGCGCGCGCGCTTGAGCGCGGTCTCGGCGACCGGCTCCATCCACACCGTCTGCCAGATGCCGGTGGTGCGGGTGTAGTGGCAGCCGCAGTTGTCCATGATCGGAACCTGCTTGCCGCGCGGCTGGTGCGGAGCCCAGTCGTCGCGCGCGCGCACGATCAGCGCGGCCTTGGCGCCGGGCGCGACGGCGTTGGTGATGTCGCACGAGAACGAGGTGAAGCCACCGCGATGGCGTCCGACCTCGACGCCGTTGACCCACACCGTCGCGTCGTAGTCGACCGCGCCGAAGTGGAGCCAGATGCGCCGGCCGGCCCAGGCCTTGGGCACGCTGATCGAGCGGCGGTACCACACCGCGAGCATGCGGTCGACGTGCTCGATGCCCGAGAGCTTCGACTCCGGGCAGAAGGGCACGGTGATCTCGAGCGGGAACTTCCGTCCGAGCCCGCGCTCGAAGCCGGTGTCGCCGTGGTCCATCTCGAATTCCCAGGCGCCGTTCAGGCACTGCCAGTCGGCGCGGCGGAACTGCGGGCGGGGATATTCGGAGCGGGGAAGGGCCATGGGATCTCCAGAGGTCGGTGCGGTTGGGCGAAGAGGGTCAGGTTGATGCGGTGGCGGCGGCGGGCGGATCGAAGGCGGCGACGGCCACGCGC